>JASLIY010000235.1 GCA_030152675.1 Acinetobacter sp. | reverse complement strand
CGGCCGTCCTGTGATGATCACACAAAATGATTACCAACTGGGTTTATCGAATGGTGATATTGGTTTGTGTCTTTATCATCGTACCCAAGCGCAACAATTTGAGGTGTATTTTCCGCATCTACAGCTTTGGGTCGCGGCAACACGTTTGCCGAAATCGATTCAAACTGCATTCGCCATGACCATTCATAAATCTCAAGGCTCTGAGTTTCGACATGTGGCAGTGGTGTTTGATGCACAGGCACAGCGTTTGATGAGCCAGGAGCTGTTATATACCGCGATCACACGCGCCAAGTCAGCACTGAGTTTGTGGGTCGATGCGGATACCTTTGCCCAAGGTTTGATCACCAAAACCACACGTCAAAGTGGGTTGACCCAGAAAATTCAAAGACCTGTAGATTTCGAAAAAATGCTCATAAACTAGGCGAATATCGGTCGGTGTAGGAAATGGCTTACAAGGATTCGAGAAAATACCCCATAGAGGGATGATTCACTTTTTGAGATGATGACTGACATAAACAGCTCAGCATGGAACGCAGAGTAAAAAATCGCACAATGAGAATAACTTAAAATCGAGAGATTGCGAACTTACAAGTATGTAAGTGATAATGAAGAAATTTACAGCCGCTAAGCCTTGTAGTTTTGGGAGAGACTACAAGGCTTTTTTATGTCCGTGTTTTGGGGCGGTGATGATGTGCCAGACGCGAGATGCCATAAAATTTGTATCATTCCAAGGACCCGAGTGTCATCCGCCCGCAGTTATGTTGCGGCATGTGCATGGGCGGGCCTTACAGGATTGGGCGAATCTTGGAGGGGGAGGATCTTGAAGCAGCATTGTTGATGCTCATTTCTGAGAAATACACTGTGTTTACAAAGCCTGACTTCACAGTCGTTGACAGTGCGGCAAATATCCAAGTGATCTTTTGCAATCTTGGGGTAGTTGCTTTAAAATGGGCCGATGCTGTAGTGATGCACGGCAGTCAATCTGGTTATTTGATCAAATTGATTTTTATCAATCTTATATTTTAAGCATCTCGGAGAAATCGAATGGCTTTATCAATCGCAGACCGCGCGGAAATCGTTGCTAAATTTGCTCGTGCAGAAAACGACACAGGTTCACCAGAAGTTCAAGTTGCGCTATTGACTGCTCAAATCAACAGCCTTCAAGGTCACTTTAAAGATCACAAACATGACCATCACAGCCGTCGTGGTTTGATCCGCATGGTAAACCAACGTCGTAAATTGCTTGATTACCTTAAAGGTAAAGACACAGCACGTTATAGCGATTTGATTGCTGCTCTAGGTTTACGTCGTTAATTCGATTTAGACTTTTAATTTCGTAATATGCATGTGCTATTGCTGAAAGCAGAAGTTGATCTAGCATTTGACTAGATCATTGAGAAGGGGCGATTGTTCGCTCCTTCTTTGTGTTTTTTAAAGGTGTTTTTTTAAAGTATCTGGTGAGGTCGGCTTCTAAGCTTTGTCATTTGGACTGATTTATCAGGCATGAATGCCAAACCTTAGGGGTCTCCACTAGAATAAATCAGGAAATACAACTACATGTCTATGTTTAATATTATTCGTAAAGAATTCCAATTTGGCCAACATCAAGTTGTCTTAGAAACAGGTCGAGTTGCACGTCAAGCGAACACTGTATTCATCACCATGGGCGGTGTGACTGTATTGGTTGCTGTTGTGGCACAACCGACAGCGAAAGCAGGTCAAGACTTCTTCCCATTGACTGTGAACTACCAAGAAAAACAATATGCGGCTGGCCGTATTCCGGGGGGCTATGGTAAGCGTGAAGGTCGTGCTTCTGAAGCTGAAACCTTGATCTCGCGTTTGATTGACCGTCCAATTCGTCCATTGTTCCCTGAAGGTTACTATAACGAAATCCAAGTTACTGCAACGGTTGTGTCTTCTGACAAAACTATGGATGCGGATATTGCTGCGATGTTGGGTGCTTCTGCTGCACTTTCAATCGCGGGTACACCATTCCGTGGTCCAATCGCCGGCGCTCGCGTGGGTTTGATCAACGGTGAATACGTACTTAACCCGAACCACGAACAGTTGAAAGAAAGTGATCTTGACCTTGTGGTTGCAGGGACTGAAGCTGCTGTGTTGATGGTTGAATCTGAAGCGAAAGAGCTTTCAGAAGACCAAATGCTCGGTGCTGTACTGTTCGGTCATGACGAAATGCAAATCGCGATTCAAGCGATTAAAGAATTTGCTGCAGCGGCAGGCGCGAAAGAGTCTACTTGGGTTGCACCTGTGAAAAACGAAGCTTTGCTTGAGCAATTAAAAGCAGCTTTCGAAGAAAAAATTTCAGCTGCATATACTGTTGCAGTGAAACAAGACCGTTATGCCGCTTTAGATGCATTGCATGCTGAAGCTTTGGCTCAGTTTGCACCTGAAGGTTCAGAAGAGGGTATCGCTGACGAAGTCAACGAACTGTTTGAAGACCTGAAATACCGTACCGTACGTGACAACATCTTGTCAGGTAAACCACGTATCGATGGCCGTGATAGCAAGACTGTTCGTGCGCTTGATGTACAAACTGGCGTATTGGATCGTGCACACGGTTCTGCATTGTTTACTCGTGGTGAAACTCAGGCACTCGTAACTGCAACTTTGGGTAATACCCGTGATGCGTTGATGGTTGATACTTTAGCCGGTACGAAAACTGATCCGTTTATGTTGCACTACAACTTCCCTGCATACTCTGTAGGTGAAACTGGTCGTGAAACAGGTCCTAAACGTCGTGAAATCGGTCATGGTCGTCTAGCACGCCGTGGTGTTCAAGCGGTTCTTCCTGCACCTGATCGCTTCCCGTATGTATTGCGTATCGTATCTGACATCACTGAATCTAATGGTTCATCGTCTATGGCATCTGTTTGTGGTGCTTCATTGGCATTGATGGATGCGGGCGTACCATTAAAAGCACCTGTTGCGGGTATCGCGATGGGTCTTGTGAAAGAAGGCGAGCGTTTCGCAGTATTGTCTGACATCTTAGGTGATGAAGATCACTTGGGCGACATGGACTTTAAAGTTGCGGGTTCTGCCAACGGTATTACTGCACTTCAAATGGATATCAAAATCGAAGGTATCAACGAAGAAATCATGGAAGTTGCATTGAATCAAGCGTATGCAGGTCGTATGCATATCTTGAACGCAATGAACCAAGTGCTTTCACGTGCACGTCCAGAAATTTCAATGCACGCTCCGACTTTCGAAGTGATCACCATCAATCCGGACAAAATCCGTGACGTGATCGGTAAAGGCGGTGCAACAATTCGTCAAATCACGGAAGAAACCAAAGCATCGATCGATATCGAAGACAACGGTACAGTACGCGTATTTGGTGAAAGCAAAGCGGCAGCCAAAGCTGCAATTGCAAAAATCCAAGCATTAACCGCTGAGATCGAGCCAGGCACGATCTATATGGGTAAAGTCATCCGTATCGTTGAATTCGGTGCGTTTGTAAATATCTTGCCAGGTACTGACGGCCTATTGCACATTTCACAAATTTCAAATGAACGCGTTGCTAACGTGACTGATGTTCTGACTGAAGGTCAAGAAGTGAAAGTACAAGTCCAAGACGTCGACAACCGTGGTCGTATCAAACTCAGCATGAAAGACATCGAACAGGTTTAAGCATCACAACGCTTTTACTTTTCGTTGATCAAAAAAGTCCGCTTCATGCGGGCTTTTTTTTGTGCGATCATGGCAGCATGTTGCCTCGACGTATAAGTGTATTTTATTGATTATGCAAACTTATTATTATTTTCAACATCCAACAGCATCCTATACTTTTATTCAAAAGCAAGCGGATCCTGAGCGCAGTCCGGAATTTATCTGGATCGACTGTTGTCGCGAAGATGTGGTCAATCGTGCAGAAGTCTGGCAGCAAGAGATTGAAGCTGCGACGGGCTTGGTGTTGAACGAATATCATGTGCGCGATATTTTAAATTTAGAACATCCCTGTGCCTTTGATACCTTGGAAGATTATGATCTGCTGATCTTTCGTAAGATCATTACCCCAGACGATCATATCGCGATCGGAGACAGTGCGCTCGAACAGCACGAAAGCTTATTTGGTTTGGCGACCACGCCGATGAGTTTTGTGATGACACCGCGCGTGTTGATCAGTATCCGTGAACAAGGCAATAAATCGATCGAGAACTTTATGACTCGGATCGAGACCATCGTTGCTCGCGACATAGATCAGCAAAATAAACCACGTAAGCTGGCGACCTCACCGATTGATTTGGCGCTGCGAATGCTCAATAGCATGATCGATGACTATTTGGATGTGCGGGTGCCGCTGACCAAGCGGGTCGAGTACTGACAGCAAGCCTTATTACAAGGCCATCGACGTTTTGATAAGTGGAATCAGTTGTTGCAGGAAAATATGGCGTTTCAGCAGATTGAAAATTTGTGTGAAGAGCAAATCGAGGCGATCCAAGAGCTGAGTGATGAAATTATTGATAACTATCAACATCTCAAGGCCAAAAAAAATCCAGAACGCCAAGATATCCTGTTGATGCGCATGAATGACTTGACCAACCATATCGAGCGCATTCAAACCCACACCACGCGCTTTCGCAGTGCGATTCAGTCGGCGATTGAACTGCACTTTTCCGCGATTTCCAATCAGACCAATGAGAATATGCGTATTCTGGCGATCATCACTGCAGTGTTTGCACCATTGACCTTGTTGACGGGGATTTATGGTATGAATTTTGAATTCATTCCCGGGTTGAATTCGCCGCATGGCTTTTGGGTCATGTTGGCCCTGATGCTGCTGACGACACTCTTATTACTTTATTATTTTTATCGGCGTCATATGGTGGGACGCGGTGAAAAAAGTGTGATCGATTTACTGGCGCAGCAACATCAAGACCAACGGGTTAATCTATTTTGGTTTATGGACTATGAACCGATCAAGAACACCATGAAAGGGGTGAGCAAGATGGTGAAACCAAAATAAAAAGTTGACCGAGGATGCACGCATACTTGCGCTGCATTCACTTGGAGATCAGTCTGTTACGATTCGGTTTGGTACTGATATGCAGCATCTTGATGGGGTGCGCTTGAACCCGTCGGTTGTGCCTGTTGCAATAGGGCATAAAGTCGGTCTTTGTATTTGAGTTTCTTACGTTTCAATGTCTCGATATCGTCATTGATCGCATGTACAGGATTAAGTTCTAAGCGGGTGATTTGCTTATCTAACAGATCATGTTCTTCAAGCATTTTGGCAAAATGCGGATTGCTCTGTCTTAATTCTGTCATTAGTTTCCCGTATTCTGGAAACATGTTTTTAAGCTTCTTATTCATGACTTTAATGTTCATTTGATCACTGCACCTCGTGGTTGGTGGATACATCACTGAAAAAACGCGTTAGAAATTACTGCATATAAAATATCCATCATGACAGGCGGTTTGAGCACCTGTCACCTGATTTAACAAAAAGAATAGATTTGGTATTTATTTGTTTTGACTATGCCTCGTTTGTTGCCTCAATCGTTGAACTTCATCAATCAACTCCATCATCATCGCTACGGCGGACAAGCTGGCTTCAAAGTCACGCTGTAGTCGATAAGCGCGTCGTGCTCGGGCGATATCTGCACCTGAAAAGTGCAAAGACGCAGTGCCGTGCTGTGGATGGGCGCGTGTCGGTAGGATATCGAAGTCTAATAATTGTAAAATCCATTCTGGACTTTGTCCGCAGGTTTGCGCAAATTTTTGTAAATCAAGTTGTGTATGTTCATCTACGATTTCCGCTTCGATACAGCCTTCACAAACAATTTCTCGATAATGCCATTGGCTCATGCGTATGCTCCTGATGATGTGCGCGCTTGGAAATCAGCAAACTGCTCGGCAAAGTCTCGATAAGCCTGTTGTTGAGCTGCGCTGTCTGCAGCGGGCAGAACAATATTTAAACGTAGATACAGATGCCCAGGTGTTTGTGCTGAGCTTGATGCCGGTATACCTTTGTCCTTGAGACGTAGTTGGGTGCCGGTTTTGCCGTATTTGGGGAGATTGACCTGTACTTTTCCAGCAGGGGTATTTAGCTCAATGGCTTGGCCGAGTGCCACTTCCCACGGTGCGACATTGACTTCAAGGTAGACATCGGCATCTTCGACTCGAATATGCTCACTTTCTCGATAGACAATTTCGATATATAAATCGCCATTCTCGCCACCATTGATGCCGGGTTGACCCTGTTTGGCGAGGCGGATTTGCTGGCCTTGCTTCATGCCTTTCGGGATCTTGACTTGTAGGGTTTTGGCTTGGATTTCAGCCTCACCTTGGGCGTTATAACTTGGGATATGTAAACTAAATTGTTGTGTTGCACCTTGATAGGCGACGTCGATTTCAACCTCTAAACGTGCGTGTTGATCTTCGCCGCGGTAGGCATGGTGTTGTTGGCTGCGGCGACGTTGGCTAAAGTCTTGTGCACTGCCACCAAATCCTGCACCAAATTGACCAAATAAATCTTCAAAACCTTCGAAACCGGCGCCCTGTTGCTGACCATGGCCTTGTCCTGAAAAACCAGAAAAGCCTTGTTGTCCCGCACCACGTTGACCGTATTGCTGTCCACGACCTTGTCCGGAAAATCCAGAGAAGTCTTGCTGACCCTGTGGATGATCCAATTCAAAATCATAGGCTTGTTTTTTTTCAGTATTACTGAGCGTGTCGTAGGCGACGTTAATGCTTTGCATTTGTGCTTCAGCATCAGATTCCTTGCTGACATCAGGATGATACTTACGTGCCAATTTACGGTAGGATTTTTTGATTTGCTCTGGTGTGGCATCACGCCCCAGACCCAATATTT
>JASLIY010000177.1 GCA_030152675.1 Acinetobacter sp. | reverse complement strand
GATTCGTTTCTTGAATGGCCCAAGTAAAACCGAGATCGTGATGCTCGGACGCTATAAACAATGGCTCGGCATGATGAGCAAACACTATCCCGAAGCGCGTGCGCTCTGGGATGAGGTCAAGCGCTTAAAAGATCTAGAGTTGATGATCGAAAAACTGTGCTCACACCGCTAAGCCAGAGACAGCAAAGCCAGATGCCCGCAGCGTGTGGCTCTGGCAATCTGGCTTCGACATCACTTAAGCATCTGTAGCACTCAGCACAGTAACACCTGCACCTTGCGCTCCACAGAATGGATCAAACAAGTCAAAGAATACTTGAGGCTCAATCACCTGCTCTGGTGCAAATACACCGGATTGTTTGAGATGACCGCCGTGCAATAAGGGCAAGAACAGCGCCAATGGAATCCCGGTAATCGTCGCCATACCACCTGCAGGCGAATGTTTAAAATACGCCCCGACCCGTTTTGCCTGACCATTCTTGATCCCGGCTGCAAAAGCCAAGGCATTGGGAATCGATGACTGGGCATGTTGCCCCAACTGTTGCTGACGTGAATCTCGACTCTCCGCAGAAGTCAGCGCTCTTGCCGCATCATCGACTGATAACTGACCTGCAGCCACAGCATCGGCCATCTGACGCAAATCATCCACGATATCGCCAATCTCTAACATGCCGTTATAGCATTGCTGCAACTGCGTATACGTCCGCGGCAAGGTAATCGCTTCAGGATGTCCCAATGACCATACATCAATCGGGCCGAGCGTTGGAAAGTCGATTTGTGAGTGTTGTAAGGCACGGGTTTTAATGGCCTTACCCGCTTCAATCACTTGAATATCTTCAGATAAACAATGCATCAAATGCACTGCAGCAGCATCGACTGCCCCGATTGCAGGGGCTGGACTAAAGCCATCGTCGGCATTGACCGCACCCGACAGTTTCCATGCAGAGACGATCTGATCCACCTGATCCAGTTCAGCGGCCGCTTGGGCACAGAGTAGGTTTAATACGCCAGGACTTGCACCGAGCCCAATGATGGCGGTGATATTTTTTTGCTGTGCTTGTTGATGCAAGGCCAGCATTTCCACGGTCGGTTGCCAGTCATCGCAGATATCACAATAATGTTTTGCGGTTTCAATCGCTGCAGACAGAATCGGTACGCCAAAACGGAAAAAAGGCCCCGCGGCATTCAGTACCACATCGACCTGACGCATCGCGTCGAGTAATTTTGGCCGATCCATCACATCCAAATAGATACAATGTACCCGCGCATCACTGAGCGAATCGACAAAGCGCGTTGCAATCTCGACATCGATGCCAGCCACCACAATCTCTTGAATGAAATCAAAACTCAGTGCGGCACGAACCGCAGCTCGCCCCATCGCCCCACTACCACCAATGACCAATACTTTCATGCAATACCTCAGCCCTTGTTGTTGTCAATGTCATCTTTTTTTAATGTAGCAACTCTAAAATCGCAGATGACGGTTGGATTTTGAGTGGATACATTCGCTTGAAGCGCCGTGCTGATGCTGCACAGCCAACGTGCAGTCAATCAACACCGCTGAAGAAACTCGAGACGTGGCTCAAGACCACAAACGAATATTTCATCCTCATGCTAAGTTATTTGGTTGAAATTTATCAAGTTTATAAAGTGACCATGCCGAATATGGTTTTATCTGAAAAATATAAAAAATGAATTATTTGAATCAAGCAATCAGTGCAGATATTTTATCTTGGGTGCAAAATATTCTGGTTTAAACATCAATTTATTAACTTTAGCCCACCCTTTTGAATTGCGGAATTTCATCCATCATAATCACACTGCCGTTGCTCAAATTCACCGGCATAGAAATATGCTGATGTGCAATAAGCCATTCACCTTCTTGTTTATGCAAACATAAGGTGGTTCTACACCACGGCATGCTTTGATGCTGTAGCAAGATATTTTCAACTCTTGAATAACAGTGCAGCACGGCCAGATCTTCGGCGATATACAGCTTCATTTTGCGCCGTGAAATTTTCATATGCTCATTAAAAGAAGAACTAAACCTTTCCCATTGCTGACGATAAACCGCCGCGCCGGCGATTTGACCACTCACATCAAACATATTGAAGCCCGCAGTACATTTTTGCATGAGTGCTTCAATATTGTTCTGAACAATGGCCTTGTCCCATTGATAAATATGTTGGATGACTTGTTGGGCAATCACACGATCACCTTCAATCTCTATTTGCATTCGCATCTTACCTTTGTTGGTTTTGCGTCACAAAGTTAGCATTGCAAAACAGCGAAGTGAATCACTTTTATTTATGCATTTTGTATATTTATCTGTTTTTAAATGAATAAATGGCGTCTTTTTTCTTTTCAATCGATCAAATTGTTAAGCACAACTTGATAAAAAATAAGTAACGTTATGTAATTTTCGATATATTTAAACTGATCATCTTATTGATAAAAAGCTCAGCTCTAAACGAATTAAAGCTGAGCGCTGCAGTTAGGCTTTTTTGACAAATTCAGATTTTAGTTTCATCGCGCCAATGCCATCAATTTTACAATCGATGTCGTGTCCATCACTCGAATTTGGCAATAAACGGATGTTTTTCACTTTGGTACCGACTTTAACAACATTCGAAGAACCTTTAATGCGAAGATCCTTGATCACAGAAACGCTATCGCCATCGACAAGCACGGTACCGAAAGCATCTTTAAAGACTTGTTCTTCCTCAACCTGAGGTGCATCACTGGCTGACCATTCGTGAGCACATTCAGGGCAAATCAACATGGCGCCATCTTCGTAAGTATATTCTGATTGGCATTTTGGGCAGTTAGGTAATGACATCTTGGCCTTCCTAAAAAAACTCCATTATGACCAAAAAATAGAATTTTTCAAATTTATTAATTTTTTCAATATATTACAGAAACATACGCCACGCTCCCCGCCACATAAACGTGATGTGACGCACATTAGAGCGTCAAACAAAGCACCACTTGGTCCAAGCAGGCTATGCCATTTTCAAAAATCGGCTCGGGATAGTCGAGAAAGACATCCTTTTCAATATGATCCAAGCGAAAACCCATTTTCTGATACAGCCCCAATTGATCTAGACTCGAGTTGCCAGTTTTCACCCACAGGCATTGTTGTTGCTGGCGTGCAAGATTGATCACATGCGCAATCAATTGCTTGGCCAAGCCTTGGCCGCGATATTTCTCGGCGACACTGAGATTTTTAATTTCGCATTGCTGTGCGGTCACAGTACTTAAACACAGCTGCGCGATATAGTGCTGCTCGGCATCCAAGATCACAAACAGTTGGCTTTGTGGCAGATAACCACGGACCCGATGCCAATCTGGATCAGCCTCAAGCAATAAAGCTTTGAGCTGCGGATCAAGCGGCATGCGACGCGCATGTTGATCTGTCTGTGGATGACTGGTGTCTTCTACATTGTCTAAGTTATCTAAGTTGTTGAAGTGGTCTAAGTCTGACCTTAAGGCTACATCTAAAGCTTGAATCGAATACATCATGAGATCTGAATATGTGGTGAATGAGAACAGCACCGTGCCTCGCTGAAAACAAACACCCCAAACCGATTGGCTTGGGGCGTGGTTAATCGACTGAACTTGATCACGGCGCCTTCGAGCAACAATGCGACTCATAAGCGATCAAGGCATGTCACAAAGGGATCAAAGCGAACCGCAGCGATTAACCTTCGATCATGTCTTCTTCAAAATCTTCGTCTTCATCTTCAAAGACATAGGCCATACAGCCCCAACCATCATACTCACCGCCAAATTGGGTCGCAATGCTGCCTAACCAGTCTTCAAGATCCACAATATCTGAGTAGTCTGGAATCATTTCGATATGAATCGTCAGCACCCAATCCTGCTCTGGACTTTCTTCATCATTAAAGAAAGATACTTTTTGCTCTTGGCGAAGTAAATGTAACGCACATTGTTCAAGTTTTTCTTGGTCTTGGAACACCAAAGAAAATTCAACCTGATGCGGTTCACTCAGATCATCACCATCTTCATACATTTGCCAAAGGACATTGCCATTGTCGTCTTCTGGAAAGAGTTCATTATCGCGGGTCATATGCATATCCTTGTGAGGATTGAGAGATTTATCAGGCTTACGCTAACAGATTTTCATGACACTGCAAGGACTGATATCCGATCATGGCATTCAATTGTTTCTAAACTTGAATTCATCCTACAGCACCCTCATCCCACCCCAGCATCTCTAGCCACTGCTTGATGACGATCACAGCGCATAAACAGTTGAGCACTCAAAAAGGCACGCAAGATTCAAGGCTGAATGCCTGCTGAGTTAAAGGATGCTCAAAGCTCAAATGATGTGCATGTAAGGCCATACGACCGAGAGCGATTCGCTTGGGGTCTGGATGATAATAACCATCGCCGATGATCGGATGCCCAATCTGTTGGAGATGCACACGTAATTGATGCGAGCGGCCAGTGATCGGACGCAATAACACCCGACTGATCTGCTGCTGAGGATCAAAACTGATGCGTTCAAAGTAGGTCAACGATGCTTTGCCCTGATCGAGATCAACTTTCTGTTTGGGACGCTGCTCCCAATCGGTGATCAGGGGCAGATCAATACGCCCCGAAGCGGCAATCTGGCCCTCGACCAAGGCGGTATAACGTTTTTCAATACCCCGTTTTTGAAACAAACGACTGAATGCTGCCGCAGCCCGCTGATGTTTGGCAAACATCAACAAGCCAGAGGTGGCCATATCCAAACGATGGATGACTTTGGCTTCGGGATATGCTGCCAAAATTCTGAGATAGGCACTGTCTTGATGCTCAGGCAAACGCCCCATCACCGACAATAAGCCCGCAGGTTTATCAATCACGATCATATCGTCGTCTTGGTATAGAGTGATCAAAGGCTGCAGCGGCGGGGTGTAGATAAAGGTACTGGACATGACTCTTGTGTGATATCGCCACGCTGGCAATGCGGCGCAAAATAACAACTGGGCAGGAGACTGTCAATGACGGTCAGCCCCCTGCCCAGTGGAGTTCAAGCATTCAATCATGAGATTAAAAAATGAAGATACTTGCGTGATTGAAATACATACTTAGATTTTAGAGGCGAGCCACGGCGCACTGACATCTTGGAAGCCTGCGGCTAGACCAATGCGACCATAGTTACCCGGATCACCATAGTTGCCGATGCTGCCATAATCCCCATAGAGTCCCAGACTTGAGTTTTTAATCGCAGCGGCTGCGTTATAGAGCAAGCGATTTTCTTGGACCAGTTCACCCAAGTAGCGC
>JASLIY010000147.1 GCA_030152675.1 Acinetobacter sp. | reverse complement strand
AATGTCACTCATCTAACAATCCTTTAAATGAGAAGTTATACTGACCAGCAATTCGTTTGCCATTAGCTCATATTAAAACTTACTTGTTATGAAAAAGCTATCTAGTTCAGGTTCAATTCATCCATTTTTTTCGCTGATCATTATGCTTTTGGTCGCGATTCCTATGGGTTTTTACGGCATGTATCTCTACATCGCCCCCTCCCTACCTGAAATGAGCTCTCTCAAAAAAGCGCCATTGCTCAAACCGCTGCAGATCTATACCGCAGACAATGAGTTGATCGCCGAATATGGCGGCAAACTCTCGGTTCCCGTGGAGTACGAGCAAATTCCACCGCATTTTATTCATGCCTTTTTGGCTGCGGAAGACTCGTCCTTTTTTGAGCATAGTGGGATCAGTTTTAAGAGCTTAGGTCGTGCGGTCAGTGAAAGTATCACCGGCTCGAATGTGCAAACGGGTGGTTCAACCATCACCATGCAGGTGGCAAAAAACTATTATCTCAGTGCCGACCGAACCCTAAGACGTAAACTCACAGAAGTGTTTTTGGCTCGAAAAATTGAACAAAATCTCGGCAAAGAGGAAATTTTGACTTTATATGTCAATAAAATTTTCTTGGGTAAAAACTCATACGGCATCGCCGCTGCAGCAAAAATCTATTATGACAAAAACCTAGATGAGCTCAGCGTGGCACAAATGGCCATGATTGCCGGCTTGCCCAAAGCTCCATCCAAATACAACCCCGTCGCCAACCCAGATCGTGCGCTTGAACGCCGCAACTGGATCTTGGGACGTATGCTACAACTCGGCTATATCAATCAAACTGAATACCAAACTGCAGTGGCTGAACCGATCAATCTGAATATGCCGAATCGTGGAACCAGCAACAAACATCCCTATGTCGGTGAAATGGTCCGTTCAGAGTTGGTCTCCAAGTTTGGTGAACAAGCCATTGATTCAGGCTACAAGGTCTACACCACCATTGACAGCAAACGCCAAGCCTATGCCGAAGCAGCAGTACAAAATGGTTTAGAAGCCTATGATCGCCGTCACGGCTGGCGCGGTCCTGAAGCACATGACAAACCCTTAAAAGACTTTATGGCCTATGCCAATACCTATCCGGCACAAGTCACCAAAGTTTATAAAAATAGTTTTGATGCCCTGATGCAAGATGGTCAGACGGTAACTATTCCATGGTCAGGCATGTCATGGGTGCGTCCTTATCGCAATGCCAACAGTGTCGGTGGTGCGCCAAGCAATGCCGCTCAAATCGTCAAAGTCAAAGATATCGTGCGTCTCAGACCCAATGCTGAAAAAACAGCGTGGTCAATGGTGCAAGTTCCTAAAGTCCAAGGCCAATTGATTTCAATCAATCCCAATGATGGTTCGATCATTGCTGTGGTCGGGGGCTATAACTTTTATCAGTCCAAATTTAACCGTGCTATTCAAGGCTGGCGTCAACCGGGTTCAACCATTAAACCCTTTGTCTATGCGCTGGCACTGGAGCGCGGCATGACCCCCTACACCATGGTGGAAGACAATCCAATCACCATCGGTCGTTGGTCGCCACGTAACTCAGATGGCCGTTATTTGGGGATGATTCCACTGCGCCGTGCGCTGTATTTGTCACGTAATACCGTCTCGGTGCGACTGCTGCAAAGTGTCGGTATCGAACGTACCCGTCAGCTATTTATGGACTTTGGTCTGCAAGAAGATCAAATCCCACGCAACTACACCATCGCACTCGGTACACCTCAAGTGTTGCCGATTCAAATGGCGACCGGCTATGCGGCGATTGCCAATGGCGGTTATCGTGTACAACCGCACTTCATTAGCCGGATTGAAGATGCTTATGGCAAAGTGATTTACGAAGCCAATCCTGAGTACGCCTGTGTCAGTTGTATGATCAAAGACAAATCTAAACCCGTGGTCACCGACTCAAGCACTCCTGATGACGAAGCGATTCAAAGCACCATGCAAAGTGCATCTGAGCCCGTGATTGATGCTGTACCTGCGTCTGAACCACAGAAAATCAGCAAAGAAGAGCAAAGTCAGTATCGCCAAGCACAACGGATTCTTAAATCGAGTTCTGCTTTCGATATGGCCAATATTTTGCGTGATGTGATCTTGCATGGTACCGGTCGTGCCGCCCTCAAAATCGGGCGTAATGATCTTGCCGGTAAAACCGGAACCACCAACGATGCCAAAGATGCTTGGTTCGCGGGCTTTAACGGCAAAGTGGTCACTGTGACATGGGTCGGATTTGACCAACCCACCACACTTGGACGCCGTGAGTATGGGGGTGTTGCCGCATTGCCGATCTGGGTATCCTATATGGATAAATCCCTGCAAGGTACGCCTTCTGCATGGGTACAATTGGATAAAGATGCCAAAGCCCCACTCACCCGTGAGCAACGTGGTCAAACTCAGTTCCAAGTCCAAGATGTTCAAAAAGAGGAATACCGCAGCACACCACCATTGGCTCGACCGATTTATCGTCCAGCGCCTGTGGCACCTGTGCGTAACCCTTCACGTGACTTTGAAGACTTACCCGGTGATGAGAGCAACAAACCGGTGAAAGCGGTGCTGCCAAAAGCACCCGCCCCTGCCAAAAAAGAAACGCCTGCGCGTGACTCTCTTGAAAGCCTGATTAACGAAGTGCAATAGCAAAAAATAAGCACCGAGGCTAAAACCTCAGGTCCCCCCACGCAGCAACAACAACGCCAGCCGCATCGGGCTGGCGTTGTTGTTGCTGGCTGAGGAGGAGTTTTAAACGTGGGATGCAGTCAAAGCATCGACTTCAGCTTGATCCGCCACTGTTGCCTCAGCTTTTGATTTCTTCTGAAACACATAGATCTGAAAACTCGCGGTCAGAGCAAACTGATCCAATTGCTCCAGCCGCTCACGTTTTTCAGGCTTGGCTTTATAGGCATATGGGGTCATTGCGATCAGGTTCTTGAGTTGCTGTTGTGGCAAATTCAACTCAGCATCTACCACACGTTGCTCGATCAGCTGAAAATTCTGCTGCAATTGATCCACGAACTTTTGTGGCAGATGTGGATTGACCTGTTCAAACAAGGCTTCACGCAGCGCATATAAATGCCGCTCGGCTGGAGTCACCACCAACAGATAGCCTTCAGGTTTTAGGACACGGAGGATCTCTTGCTCTGGGATCGGGCTAAACAAACTGCTGCATAGATCAATCGACTGATCTAAGACCGGCAATACCGCGCCAGTCCCGACCACCCAGGTCACGTTTGGATTGAGTTTCGCTGCCACCTGAACTGCATTTTTTGCAATATCGACGCCGATACAATGCTGTACCTGCGCTTGCATGGCGCTGGT
>JASLIY010000138.1 GCA_030152675.1 Acinetobacter sp. | reverse complement strand
GCGCCTTTCCAATTTGATCATCAGGTAGGCTATGGCCAATAAAGAGGAACTTATCGAGTTCGAAGGCGTTGTCACCGAAACGCTTCCTAATACTATGTTCCGTGTACGTCTAGAGAACGGTCACGAAGTCATTGCTCACATCTCTGGGAAAATGCGTAAACACTATATTCGTATTTTGACCGGCGATAATGTAAAAGTAGAAATGACACCGTATGACTTAACCAAAGGTCGTATTACGTACCGTGCACGCTAAGTTTTAGTGTAAGCAAAAAGCCACCTTTAAGTGGCTTTTTATTTATATTTAAAATCATTTTGTGAGCAAAACCCCTCCTGCACAGCGTTTAGCGCTGCTGCAAACAGATCCCTTTTTCACTCAAAAAAACCACCGACTCCAGCTTTCGTGTTGATCGGTCAGTCCCCCCTATGTGATTGATACACTTTTCATCGACAATTTTTAATAAAAATTTTAATAGATCAGCATCTTAATTTTAGTAATGGAAATAAAAGTATGAATATCAAAATAAAAACCATGATCGGCGCTGTCATCGGTCTCATCGGCGGCTACCTCATTAGCCACTATATGGTGTCCCCTTTTATCTTTGGATCACCTCAATCCAAACAGGATGCATTGCTTGACGCTATACAGCAGGAGATCCAGGCTGAAAAAAATCAATTACCCTTAAGGATTGATGAGCATACAACACTGATCTCAGTCGATCAGCGCGATCTTCATATCGCCTATACCTATACCCTCAACGATGTACCCAATGAACAAAACAGCTATCTTGAATTCAGCAAAGAAAAAACCAAGCAACTCTGTACTACCTTAAAATCAGGCCTTGCCATGGACATTAAATATGACTATTTCTATCGAGATCAAAGTGGTCAGCCGTTATTTTCTTTTCCAATCAACAAAGACGCTTGCTCCATCACATCCCAAACTTAAGATCTAGCCCTCCCAAAAAAATTACAAGCGACTTCGTGCAAGTACACCGCCCCGCATGCCGATATATCACCCAAAATACGCATAAAAAAATGCAGCCCGAAGCTGCATTTTTGATTGATCCCTTGAGTCTTAGCGAGACAATGCCGCGACCACAGCAGCACCCATCGCCACTGTACCGACTTGCTGCATGCCTTCAGACATGATGTCTGCTGTTCTGAGGCCTTGATCCAAGACCTGACCGACTGCATCTTCAATCGCCTTAGCAGCCGCTTCTTGACGGAAGCTATAACGCAGCATCATCGCCACAGACAAGATCGTTGCCAATGGGTTGGCAAGGTCTTTACCAGCGATATCTGGTGCTGAACCATGACATGGCTCATACATGCCTTTGCCATGCTCATCTAAAGACGCCGATGGCAACATGCCAATCGAACCCGTCAACATCGCCGCTTCGTCTGACAGAATGTCACCAAACAAGTTCCCAGTCACGATCACGTCAAACTGTTTCGGTGCACGAACCAATTGCATCGCCGCGTTATCGACATACATGTGCGACAACTCAATGTTTGGATAGTCAGCTTGTTGCATCGCCGTCACGGTTTGCTTCCACAACTCCGTCACTTCAAGTACGTTGGCTTTATCCACAGAGCATACTTTGCCACCGCGAAGACCCGCCATTTCAAAAGCAACTTTGGCAATTCGCTTGATCTCAGATTCAGCGTAAACATCGGTGTTAAAACCTTGTTTCTCGCCATTTTCGAGTTCACGAATACCTCGTGGTTGACCGAAGTAGATCCCACCCGTCAATTCACGCACGATTAAAATATCTAAACCAGACACCACTTCTGGCTTCAAGCTTGAGGCATCAGCCAACTGCGGATAAAGAATTGCTGGACGCAAATTGGCAAACAAATTTAATTCACTACGGATCTTGAGTAGGCCGCGTTCTGGACGAATCGAGCGCTCAATGCTGTCCCATTTCGGTCCACCCACCGCACCCAATAAAATCGCATCAGCACGTTGTGCTTGAGCTGCCGTCACTGCTGGATAAGGCTCGCCGTGTGCATCAATTGCAGCACCACCCAATAAGCCCTGCTCCCAATTCAAATCGAGTGCAAATTTTTCGTTCACACAGTGAAGTACTTTTTCTGCTGCAGTCACGATTTCTGGACCGATTCCATCACCCGCCAAAATCAAAATTTGTTTAGACATGTTTTATTCCAGATTAAAATGCAAACCCGAACAGGCTGCGTCGTATTAAATCTTTTGCTCCACGAATTCACTGACACCTGTCACCGCATTAAATGGACGACAAAAACGTCGTAGCAACCGTTGCTCTTGCATCAGATCAACACACAAGGGTGTCGGTGCAGAGACATTCAACAGACTGCCGGTATGTGAATTACGCTGGCGATACATTTTAAAGCTATAGTGATGCTTGGGTTTAAATTGGTGAATCACATGGAAGACTTCAGCGCGTTGTGTCGAAATCGGATAAAAACGTAACACCAACTCATGCTGTTTCGCTGGAATATCCAGATATAAACCATTTTGAGACAGTGGCTGTCCGGTCAAACGCACCCATCCATTTTGAATCGCTTCAGGATTGATCCGCTTGGACTGGGCATCAACGATGCTCATGTGATCGAGGCGTGCAAACTCACAATTCTGCGCGCCAGAACAATACACCAGCGCGTTATTGATATTGTTGTTGATATTGACCGCCTGTTTAATCCGTATACGATCCATACTTTCTTGTGTCAACTGACAAGCACTCAACATCAAACTGGCGACACCGATTAAAATGCTACAACCAATAACCCGAATCATCGTCGCTGCCTAACCTCACTCAATGGGGACATTCATGTGTGTAATGCCCTGCATGGTAGCAAGAGTTCGGCAGCGACGCTATGCTTTTTAAATCATTGAATTTAAGCTTTTACCGTCTTAAAAACCCATGGACGAGACTGTTGGGTTTTTTCTTCGTAGGCACGAATATCATCGGCTGCCTGTAAAGTTAAACCGATATCATCCAAGCCATTTAATAAGCAGTGTTTGCGAAATGGATCAACTTCAAACGCAAACACATCACCATTCGGTGTTCTGACCTGTTGCGCAGCCAAATCAATTTCGATGCTATAACCTGGCTGTTGAGCACAGTCTTTAAATAACTGATCGATCACGGCCTCAGGTAAAACGACCGGCAACATGCCATTCTTAAAGCAGTTATTAAAGAAAATATCTGCAAAACTTGGCGCGATCACGGTACGAAAACCAAATTCGCTCAATGCCCAAGGCGCATGCTCACGGCTCGAACCACAACCAAAGTTTTGGCGAGCAATCAACACATTGGCACCCTGATAACGTGCTTGGTTTAAGACGAAGTCCGGATTGATCGGACGAACTGAATTGTCCTGTCCCGGATAACCTTCATCTAAATAACGTAATTCATCAAATAAGTTATCACCAAAGCCGGTGCGTTTGATCGACTTTAAAAACTGTTTTGGAATGATTAAATCGGTATCGACGTTAGCACGGTCTAATGGTGCAACAATCCCTTTTTCAATGGTATAGGCTTTCATTGTTTGAGCTCCCGGCAATTAGAATGAACGAACATCGACAAAATGACCTGCAATTGCAGCAGCGGCTGCCATCGCAGGGCTGACCAAGTGCGTGCGTCCGCCATTGCCTTGACGACCTTCAAAATTACGGTTTGAGGTCGAAGCACAGTGCTCACCCGGTTGTAATTTATCGGCATTCATCGCCAAGCACATTGAACAGCCCGGCTCACGCCACTCAAAACCCGCGTCAGTGAAGATCTTGTCCAAACCTTCTTGCTCCGCTTGTTGTTTGACTAAACCAGACCCCGGTACGATCATCGCCTGTTTGATACTGCTGGCAACTTTACGACCCTTGATCACTGCCGCCGCCGCACGAATATCTTCGATCCGTGAGTTGGTGCATGAGCCAATAAAGACACGATCCAAAGGAATATCAGCCAAAGACTGACCTGCATTTAAGCCCATGTATTGATAAGCACGCGTCCAGTCATTGCGCTGTACATCATCTTTGGCTTGAGCCAAATTCGGTACAGACTCCGATACGGCAACCACCATCTCAGGTGAAGTCCCCCATGAGACTTGTGGTTCGATCTCTTCGCCTTGTAACACCACCACGGTATCAAACACGGCGTCTTCATCAGAGTGTAAAGTGTTCCAATACGCCACCGCTGCATCCCATTGATCTGCTTGCGGCGCATAAGGACGGCCCTTCACGTAGTCAATGGTTTTGTCATCTACTGCCACCATGCCGACACGCGCACCGGCTTCGATCGCCATATTACACACGGTCATACGCCCTTCCATCGACATATCGCGGAACACTTGTCCACCAAACTCGATCGCATGGCCGGTACCGCCGGCAGTCCCGATTTTACCGATAATCGCCAATACCACATCTTTAGACGTAACGCCCGCGCCCAATTGGCCATCGACGCGCACCAACATGTTTTTCATTTTCTTTTGTACTAAGCATTGTGTTGCCAATACATGTTCAACCTCGGAAGTCCCGATGCCGTGTGCCAAGCAACCAAATGCACCATGCGTTGCAGTATGTGAATCACCACACACCACGGTCATGCCCGGTAAGGTCAAACCTTGTTCTGGACCTACCACGTGCGCGATCCCTTGACGAACGTCATTAATATCAAATTGAGCGACATTAAAGGTTTTACAGTTGTCATCTAAGGTTTGTACTTGGATACGTGATGTTTCATCTTCGATCCCTGCAATCCCCTGTTCGCGCTCTTTTTTTGAGGTCGGCACGTTGTGATCTGGAGTTGCAATATTGGCACTTAAACGCCACGGTTGGCGGTTGGCCAACTGCAAGCCCTCAAAGGCTTGTGGTGAGGTCACTTCATGTAATAAGTGGCGATCGATATAAAGTAAGCTTGAGCCATCGTCTCGTTGCTTGACCAAATGATCATCCCACAACTTGTCATATAATGTTTTTGCTGTTTGAGAATTGCCTGCCATGTCGACGCGC
>JASLIY010000021.1 GCA_030152675.1 Acinetobacter sp. | reverse complement strand
GCTGTTGATTTTTGTGACACCAAGAATTGTTAATGACAGTCTGATCAGAAATCATTAATATGGTTTTAATCAAGGCTATACAATAGGTGACTCCTTGCCAAGCAATGAGTTTTTGAGTTTACCCAATATCTATCTGGTCGGCCCCATGGGGGCGGGTAAGACCACCGTCGGTCGTCATTTGGCTGATTTATTGGGTCGACAATTCTTAGATAGTGACCATGAAATAGAGCGAAAAACAGGCGCAAGTATTCCTTGGATCTTTGAAAAAGAAGGGGAAGCGGGCTTTCGTGGTCGTGAAACGGCCGTGATTGATGACCTAACTTCGCAGTCCAATATCGTGGTTGCCACGGGCGGCGGTGCAGTCACCCAGTCGATCAATCGACACTATCTGAAGCAACGTGGCATCGTGGTTTATCTCTATACCCCCGTTGAAATTCAATTACAGCGCACCTATCGCGATAAAAACCGTCCTTTATTACAAGTCAATAATCCCGAACAGAAGTTAAAAGACTTACTCAAAGTTCGAGATCCTTTGTACCGTGAAGTGGCGCATTATATTATTGAAACCAATCAAGGCGCGGCACGGGATTTGGCCTTGAAAATTTTACAGATTATTGTGGCATAGGAAATCATGCAGACCTTACATGTTGAGCTTGGCGATCGCCGTTATCCGATCTTTATTGGCGCGGATTTAGATTCACAACAATTATTGGCACCCTATATTCATGGCAAACAAGTCATGGTGGTGACCAACACCACGGTGCAAGCCTTGTATTTGGACCACTATCTCAATGCCTTGCAGGGTCTTGATAAAGTCGTTTCCAGTTGCGTACTGCCAGACGGTGAAAAATATAAAAATATTGAACATCTCAACCTGATCTTTGATGCTTTGCTCACTGCCGGCTTTAACCGAGACTGTACCGTGTTGGCGTTGGGAGGGGGAGTGATCGGTGATATGGCTGGCTTTGCCGCAGCATGTTTCCAACGCGGCGTGCATTTTGTGCAGGTGCCGACCACCTTATTATCGCAAGTTGATTCGAGCGTGGGCGGTAAAACTGGGATTAACCATCCACTCGGTAAAAACATGATCGGTGCATTTAAGCAACCGCAAGTGGTTTTGGCGGATATGGCGCATCTCAAGACCTTGCCACCGCGTGAGCTATCTGCGGGATTGGCCGAGATTATTAAATATGCTTTGCTCGGAGATACTGAGTTTTTGGTCTGGCTTGAGCAGCATATGGAACAATTGGTCGCGGGTGATCTCGATCTGTTGGCACAAGCGGTGTATCGTTCTTGTGCGCACAAAGCACGAATCGTTGCCAATGATGAAAAAGAACAGGGCGAACGCGCCTTACTCAATTTGGGTCATACTTTTGGTCATGCGATTGAATCCTATCTCGGCTATGGCGTATGGCTACATGGTGAAGCCGTTGCCACCGGGATGTTGATGGCAGCAGATTTGTCACAGCGTATGGGCTGGATTTCGCTTGCGGATGTTGAGCGAGTGAAAAACATCCTGATTCGCGCGCAGTTGCCAGTGGCTTGCCCACAAATTCCTTTGGATGAATTCTTAGGATTTATGGCGCATGATAAGAAAGTCTTAAATGGTCAATTGCGTTTAGTTTTGTTGAAACAACTTGGACAGGCTATAATCACCCGCGATTTTGATGTTGAATCTATGCATCAAGCGATTCTAACGAATCAAATATAACCCACAGGTACACGCTCCATGACATCAAGCCGTTCAAATATCCAAAATATTCAACTCTATAGCTGGTTGATTGGTGGTGCGTTATGTCTGGGCGCGGCCGTGGTGTTCTGGGCAGTGACCGATGTCAATGACTTGGTCACTGTTGAGAATCCGATTGAAGAAACACAGGTGCAGATCCAGCCTGAAAAAGTCACGGCAACCGCAAACTTGGGGAGCTTGATGAGTCAGGTGCGCCCTTTGGAAATGACCACGCGGGTGGTGGCCTCGGGCAATCATGATCCTGAGTTTCGCGGTACCAAATTTGTTCAGGACAATCAAAAAAATTGGACCATCGAAATCTTCCGTGCCACCGAAGAGGATGTGATCAAAAACTTCCTTTTACTGCAGCCAGAGCGTAATAAATTTACTTATATTCGTTTAAGCGGTGAGGATCAGGCCGAGCAATATGTGCTGATCTATGGGGTGTATAAGCAACAGGCTGAACTTGAACCACAATTGGCACAGCTCAAGCTCAATCTACCGGCATCGGTACAACCACATTCAGTGCCGATGAGCCAGTACGCGGCTTTGGTCAATGATCTCGGCAGTGACGAAATGAGTGCAAAACCGTTGTATGGCGTGCGCTTACGCAGTGCACCATTGCCAGTGATTGATGAAACGGTCTTGGCACAGGTTAAGTCTAATCTTGCAGCGACGATAGATAGCAGTCGAAATACCAGCACCAGAACCACAGTGACCGTCAAAGATCAGCAAGGCAATGTGGTCGATGTGAAACGCTCACAAACTGCAGTCAAACCGGTTGAAACCCCAGTCGAAAAACCTGCGGAGAAAGCCAAAGAGCCCGTCAAGCCAAAAGAACAAGCGGCTAAACCGAAAGAGCAAGCAGTCAAACCGGCTGCGCCAGCAAATTCGGGCAATAGCAACAGTGCTGGCAACCCTGCGGCCCATGAGAAAAAAGCAGCAACGCACGAAATCAGTGATCCATTTAATTAAAATGGATCACTGCACCGAATAAAGTCAAAAAACAAGTTCTAAAATAGCGCAATTAAAATAACTCGCTCAAAATTTGGCACTTTTATAGTGCATTTATAGTTCTAAACTCAATTGAATCCCATCGCGGTGCTCTATTTTATAAGCAATTTTTTATTGATTTTACTTTGAAAATTATTGGCATATTTTTTGCTTCAATAGAGCGCTAATAGCCTGAGTTGTCCCTATTTTGGCGCGAAACTCGGTTATTTCCCTGTGATTGATGCCGTTTTACTTGCTTTAAAAAAGTGCAGAATGTGTAAGATTTATTTGCAATTAAAGCCAATGCGAACTAGAGCTGCAGCGAGATATAGTGTTTTACTAAAACAGAACTATAGCGCTGACGACGCCGGTCGCGAAGTGAGATATTGATATTGAATGATTTGCCCAATAGAGGGCACTAGTTAAAGAAGGGTACGCTATGCACATGCCATCGCCGAATACTGTAGCTCCCGCTCAAGGTTTATACCAACCGGATGAGTTTAAAGATAAT
>JASLIY010000329.1 GCA_030152675.1 Acinetobacter sp. | reverse complement strand
CAGGTGTTGCGGGTTTTCCTCACTCATGCCTTTAATCGCGGCATCCACCCGCATCAATAGCGCAGGCCATGCTAAAAACTGTTGTGGATTTAAACGGCGGAGGGCGTGTTGGTACTGCGGGACTTTATTTTTCCAGATGCCGAGTTGTACGGCATTTTGTGGTTGTTCATACAGTTGCATCAGCAAGCGCATGTCTTTGCTCAGTGTCCACAGCAATAAACTGTTCGGCTCGCCTGATTCAAGCAGATACTGATAGATTTTCGTGGCTTGTCCCAGTTGGCCTGTAATGAGTGCATCACTGAGGTCAAAGCTGCTATAGCGGGATTGATCTTGTAGGCACTGTTGCAGATGCTCGATCTGAATATTTTGCTCATCGGGAAAGGTATCCGCGACGCGCATCAAGCTATTTTTGGCAGCCAACAAGTTATGCTCGTGATGTTGTTCTAACCATTGCCATGCATCTTGGCTGAGTTGGATCTTGAGCTTATCGGCTTCGATACTCAGAATACGTTGTCGATCTTTGGGGTAGGGCACGGCCAAACTGACCAATACGCCATTGGCTTCCACCACTTGCACAAAGTTTGACTTGAGGCTGTTATTGTCCTGCTTGGGCATCACCACCAACAGTAGGTTTTGTTCATCTTGTTGGATGTACTGCTTGAGTTGTTTGATGGCACTGGCATCAGGTTTGATATTGCCATGCACCTCGATCGCCAGTTGCTCTGAAAATAAAGACAGGCTGTTGAGCGCGGCAAAGACCTGTTTCCAGTCATTGACTCCATTGATATCAAAACGTTGTCGTTCAATATTTAAATCCTGCCAATGCTGCCGAAAGGCCTGCAATAGATTTTGCTCCAGTAGCGGTTCGCCACCGTGCATCATCCAGACGCCGTGGGCTTCATGCACACGTTTCAGGGCATTCAGATAGTCAATTTTCATGGGCAGGGCAAATCAGATCGCTTAAGGTCAGAGGATAAAAGTGTTCAAGGATGTTCAGTATATTTGCCGAAAGCATCCCGTGCAGCATGCAGCCTAGGGGGCTGCATTCAGTGCTGGACTTGGATGTTGCGGATTGTTGATCGCTTTGGGCAAGCGATTGGCTGAAATTTGTCGCGTGATTTGCTGGGCAATATCATCGATTAGAATTTGGCCTAAATAACGATTTTGTTGATCATCGGTGTTGACCGTGGCCACATCGTATTGATAACTACGTGATGCGGTCAGGGTGCGCGGTTCGGTGATTGGAATACCGGCACGATCTTCAATTTGAAAGGTGACATTGAGACGGAGTAAGGTTTCGATCAGCTTGCCATTTAGCTCCATGCGGCGTGGACTATAGTCCAAAATACGTAGCACATAAGCATCATTGGAGTTACTCATCTGTACGCCGGCAGCAGTCAAATACACACTGAGCTTTTTCTCTAATTCATCGGTATTGGCCGGCATAGCCAACTGCAATTTGGTATAGACCAACGGCGTGGCGGTTGGGTTGTTGCCTTTTAAATGAAAACCACAACCGACTAAGCCTGCACTTAAGCCAAGCGTTAATACGATTGCCGACATACGTTGAATCAAGTGCATGCTGAGACCTCTATAGAGCAAATAAGATGATAGAGAAACAAAAGGTGAAATCGATGCCTAAAGCTCGATTTCACCATGATTTTGGGCTGATCGTTTTTGCCCGTCAATAGCTTGGATTAAACCACGATATTGACCAGTTTATGCGGAACAACGATTTCTTTTTTACTTGGACCGGTCAAGAACTGCTGAATTTCAGGCAATGCTTTGGCCAAGGCCAACAAATCGTCTTTACTGATATCTACCGCAACTTCAAGCTTGCCGCGGAGTTTACCGTTAACCTGTACCACGATGGTTTGGGTGTTACGGGTCAAAGCACGCTCATCCACTGTCGGGAAGCTGATTTGAGTCAGATCCAAATCAAACTGCGCCAACAAGGTTTGTGACATATGCGGTGCAAATGGCGCCAACATGGTCAACAAGCTGATGATCGATTCACGCTGTACAGCAATATCTTGCTCAGTTTTAGCTTCAAACTTGTTGATGCTGTTGAGCAATTCCATTTGTGCTGCGATCGCGGTATTAAACGCATAACGGCGTTCGATATCGTCACCCACTTTTTGGATGGTTTCATGGGTTTTGCGACGTAGGTCTTGTGCTTGTTTCGACAATGCCGCGATATCCAATGGCACAGCGGTTGAGGCATTGCTCAAGAAACTGCTGACCAAACGCCAAACACGTTTCAAGAAGCGGTTCGAGCCTTCCACACCGGCATCCGACCATTCCAGTGATTGATCAGGTGGTGCAGCAAACATCATAAAGATCCGCGCCGTGTCCGCACCGTACTGTTCGATGATCGACTGTGGATCAATCCCGTTGTTTTTGGATTTGGACATTTTCTCTTGTCCACCAATCACCACCGGTTGACCATCGGCTTTGTAGATCGCAGAGATGCTACGGCCTTTTTCGTCACGTTCGAGTTCGATATCGGCAGGGTTAAACCAGATTTTTTTGCCAGAGGCTTCTTCACGATAGAAGGTATCTGCCAAGACCATGCCTTGGGTGAGTAGGTTGGTAAATGGCTCATTGCCTTGTACCACGCCTTCATCACGCATCAATTTGTGGAAGAAACGTGCATAAAGCAAATGCAAGATTGCGTGTTCAACACCACCGATGTATTGATTGACCGGTAACCAGCTTTGTGCTGCTTCAGGTTGAACCAAACCACCTTGGAATTGTGGTGAAGCAAAACGTGCGTAATACCATGATGATTCTACAAAAGTATCCAAGGTGTCAGTTTCGCGACGTGCATCGCTACCACAGCTTGGACACTGGGTTTGATAGAACTCAGGCATTTTATTTAGTGGGTTGCCCGAACCATCTGGTACCACATCGGTCGGCAAGATCACTGGAAGTTGATCTTCAGGCACTGGCACTTGACCACATTTTTCACAGTTCACCATCGGGATTGGGCAGCCCCAATAACGCTGACGAGAAACCCCCCAGTCGCGTAGACGGAATTGAACTTTAGCGTTGGCCAGTTGTTGTGCTTCGAGTTTGGCCAAAATCGCATCATAGGCGCCTTGGAAATCAAGCCCGTCAAACTCAGCAGAGTTAATCAGTTTGCCTTGTTTAGAACCGTACCAGTCCTGCCATTCGCTGGCTGAGAACTCGGCATCGTCTTGGCCTTTGGCATCGATCACTTGCTGGATCGGCAATGCATATTTATTGGCAAATTCAAAGTCGCGTTCATCATGCGCCGGCACCGCCATAACAGCACCAGAACCATAAGACATCAACACGTAGTTGGCGATCCAGACCGGAAGTTCAGCACCTGTTAATGGATGTTGAACAAACAAGCCGGTTGCCATGCCTTTTTTCTCAGTGGTGGCAAGATCTGCTTCTGCCACTGAACCCATACGGCATTCTTCGATAAATGCTTTGAGCGTTGGATTGTTTTCCGCTGCTTTGAGTGCCATCGGATGTTCTGCGGCCACCGCCACATAGGTCGCACCCATTAAGGTGTCGCCACGTGTGGTAAATACGGTCAGAGGGTCTGCATAAATGTCAGGTTGTGCAGATGGGAAGCTGATGTCCATACCTTGTGAACGACCGATCCAGTTGCGCTGCATGGTCAAGACTTGTTGTGGCCAACCGTCTTTGAGTTGGTCCAAATCGTCTAAAAGTTCTTGAGCATAGTCGGTGATGCGGAAGTAATACATTGGAATATCACGTTTTTCAACCAATGCACCTGAACGCCAGCCGCGACCGTTTTCAACTTGTTCGTTGGCCAATACCGTTTGGTCCACAGGGTCCCAGTTCACGGTAGAAAGCTTGCGATAGATCAGGCCTTTTTTATACAGCTGAACAAATAACCATTGTTCCCAGTGATAATACTCAGGGGTACAGGTGGCAAATTCACGATCCCAATCTACGGACAAACCGAGACGTTTGAGTTGATCGCGCATATAGGCGATGTTTTCAAAGGTCCATTTGGCAGGCGCGACTTGGTGTGCGATGGCTGCGTTTTCTGCAGGGAGGCCAAATGCATCCCAACCCATCGGTTGCAGGACGGTTTCACCTTTAAGACGGTGAAAACGACTGATGACGTCACCGATCGTATAGTTACGCACATGACCCATATGCAGTTTGCCGCTTGGGTAGGGGAACATCGACAGGATGTAACGATGTGGTCCAGTAACCGTATCGGCGACTTTAAACACTTTACGATTTTCCCAATCTTTTTGGACATTGGGCTCAATCGCACTAGCTTGATATTCGGGGTCAATGTGAGGAGTAGTCATAAACGTCGTATAGGAGCAATAGTCAAAAGTTTGTCGCACAGCATAGCGCAAAATCGCCGCCAATGTGAATCGGGCCAGTGGAATTATTCAAGAATTTCAGTCGAAGTTTTTGATTTGAACGTAATGCATGCAGCAATTTCAACGATATCAACTTAATGAAAAAAAATCAGAGGCTTAAAAATCGTTCAGGGTGAAATAAACTCACAAATCGAGATCAGATAACTTGACTTTGGTCGCTAAAACAACAAAAATGCAGTTTAAGTTTTTTGGCGTCTCTATTCGATCACCCTTCGAATCAAAGATGTCGCTTGCAAGTCATTTTTTCTAAACTGAAAAAATGCAATCAATTCGATCTGTTTATCCCAACATGGTCGTTGATGTGAATCTGCTTAAACGGCAGTAATTTTATAAAAAAATTTATATTGCAGCAAAAACTTAGGAAATATGTGTGCTATAACAGTGCATGCAAATGAATGAATGAAACACGATTTATGTCTCCCATAAGATCGT
>JASLIY010000296.1 GCA_030152675.1 Acinetobacter sp. | reverse complement strand
AATTCTTGGAACAAAGTGGTTTAAATGCCAAAATTCAGGCTGAATTGAATCAACTCAACGTAGATGACGTCAACGCTTTGGCTGTCACAGGTGCTAAAATTCGCCAATGGATTGTTGACACTCCACTGACTGCGGACTTCGAGCAAGAAGTCCGTGCTGCGTTTACAGACCTCGCTAAAGGCAATGCCGACATCGCCGTTGCAGTACGTTCTTCTGCAACCGCAGAAGATTTACCAGATGCCTCATTTGCAGGCCAGCAAGAAACTTATTTGAACATTCGCGGTATCGATAACGTTTTGATCGCGATCAAAGAAGTATTTGCTTCATTGTATAACGACCGTGCAATTGCCTACCGCGTGCATCAAAACTTCGAACATGAAGGTGTTGCTCTGTCTGCAGGGATCCAACGCATGGTTCGCTCTGAAACAGGTGCGGCTGGTGTCATGTTCACTTTGGATACCGAATCAGGTTTCCGTGAAGCTGTATTTATTACAGCATCTTATGGCTTGGGCGAAATGGTTGTTCAAGGCGCAGTGAACCCAGATGAGTTCTATGTTTCTAAACCATTGCTTCGCAACGGTCGTCATGCAGTATTAAGACGTAACCTGGGTTCTAAGCATCAAAAAATGGTCTATGGCGAAGAAGGTTCAACCTCTAAGTCTGTATCCATCGTTGAAGTGGATAAAGCTGACCGTCAACAATTTGCATTGAACGATCAAGAACTTCAAGAACTCGCACGTCAAGCGTTGATTATTGAAGAACATTATCAAGCGCCAATGGACATCGAGTGGGCCAAAGACGGTGATGATGGTCAAATCTATATCGTTCAGGCACGTCCTGAGACAGTAAAAAGCCGTGAAAACGTCGGCACCATGGAACGTTACCTGTTAAAACAAAAAGGAACTGTGGTATGTGAAGGTCGTTCAATCGGTCAACGCATCGGTTCTGGTAAAGTTCGCATCGTCACGTCGATCAAAGAAATGGACAAAGTTCAACCGGGTGATGTCCTCGTTTCTGATATGACCGATCCTGACTGGGAACCAGTCATGAAACGTGCTGCTGCGATTGTCACTAACCGTGGTGGTCGTACTTGTCACGCTGCAATCATTGCACGTGAGTTAGGTGTTCCTGCGATCGTGGGTTGTGGTAACGCAACTGAAGTCTTGACTGATGGTCAAGAAGTGACTGTATCGTGTGCTGAAGGTGATACTGGCTTCATCTATGAAGGTGCTTTGGACTTCGAAATCCAACGTAACTCAATCGAATCCATGCCTGCACTTCCATTCAAAGTCATGATGAACGTCGGTAACCCGGATCGTGCATTTGACTTCGCGCAAATTCCAAACGCAGGGATTGGTCTAGCACGTCTTGAATTCATCATCAACCGTATGATTGGTGTGCATCCTAAAGCATTGCTCAACATCGACAGCTTGCCACGCGAAACACGTGCTGCTGTGTTGGCACGTACTGCTGGCTATGCATCTCCGATCGAATTCTATGTTGAGAAACTGGTTGAAGGGATCTCTACCCTTGCCGCTGCATTCTCTGACAAACCTGTGATCGTCCGTATGTCCGACTTCAAATCGAACGAATATGCGAACTTGATCGGTGGTAAGTTATACGAGCCGGAAGAAGAAAACCCAATGCTTGGTTTCCGTGGCGCAAGTCGTTACGTGTCTGACAACTTCCGTGACTGCTTCGAACTCGAATGCCGTGCCTTGAAAAAAGCACGTGACGAGATGGGTCTGACCAACATTCAAATCATGATTCCGTTTGTACGTACCGTTGCAGAAGCAAAACGTGTGATCGAACTCTTGGCTCAAAATGGCTTGAAACGTGGTGAGAACGGTCTGAAAGTCATCATGATGTGTGAATTGCCGACCAACGCATTGTTGGCTGAACAGTTCCTTGAGCACTTCGATGGCTTCTCTATCGGTTCAAACGACTTAACTCAGTTAACACTCGGTCTTGACCGTGACTCAGGCATCGTGTCTCACTTGTTTGATGAGCGTGATCCTGCGGTGAAAGCATTATTGTCTATGGCAATTCATGCTTGCCGTAAAGCCGGTAAATATGTTGGTATCTGTGGTCAAGGTCCTTCTGACCACCCAGATCTTGCCAAATGGTTGATGGAACAAGGAATCGAATCAGTTTCTTTGAACCCAGACTCTGTATTAGATACGTGGTTCTTCTTGGCTGAAGAGAAAATCAAACAATCTTAATTTAAAAATTTTCGAGCCTTTGCTGAGCAAGCATTGAGTTCTTGAATGTTTTTAAACAAAAAAAAGACCCATTGATTGGGTCTTTTTTTATGCCAATATTCTTCCCTTGTGACAACTAAGATAATATGATCAGCAATTGAACGGACAGTGCGATTAAAAAGTTATGGCTAAAATATCAGTCTAAACGGAGATGTGTTAGTCTTGAGCTATTCAGCAATGATGCGTATTAAAAATCAATAACCTATACCAGCTACACCCTAGGTTTTTTTAATCGATTTGATTTTTAAGTCTGCTGTCCTTTTTTTGAGATACCATTTTGAGATTTAAGTTTTATGCAAATTTACTTGGCACGTAATAATCAACAAGCAGGTCCATATAGCTTAGAGCAGCTCAACCAAATGCTGGCCAGCCAACAAGTATTACTCACAGATTTGGCATGGCATCAAGGAATGAGCGAGTGGAAAGCTTTAGGTGAACTTACCCAGGGTAAACTTGTTTATCACCCAGAAAATACTACCGCCCCAACCGCACCCTTTAGCTCCAGCACAACGCCGACGCAAAGCAATAATCATAGTCAGCACCAAACTTCTAGCGGCAATTTCAGTAAAGCTCAAACTTCAACTCAACAGAATAGCCAACGTGGTGCACAACCAGAATTGGCCTCTTTAGGCTCACGCTTTTTCGCCAAATTGATTGATTTTGCACTATGGATTCCAGCGCTGATTATCCCTGCATTTTTTATCAATCCCAATCAGCTTGATGCACTCAACAGCCTCCAAGAAAGAATGCAAGCGGCAACCACGTCAACCCAAGCGATGCAAGTCCAACAAGAGTTGATGCATTTGATTCCAACCGAAGCATGGCAAACCATGTTTATTTATATCTTGATCATGCTGGCAGGACAGGCTTTTTTACTCGCCAAAACGGGGCAAAGCTTGGGCAAACGCGCTCTAAAAATTAAAATTATTGATGCACAAAGTTCAGAACCGGTTGGATTAACACGTATATTTTTAATTCGAAGCGTGATTTTTATTATTTTAAATATGCTGTTTATGCCGTTCTCAACCGTGATTGATTGTGTATTTGCGCTAAACGTTAAACGCCAAACTTTACACGATAAGTTGGCAAAAACTATAGTTGTGAAGCAATAAGTCAAAAATCAGACAGAGGGGTGATAATTCACTCCTTTTCTTTATAGTGCATTGATTTAACTATATTATTATAATAATTCATAACGCATAAACCCCTAAAAATTAGTATCTAATACAGTTATTTAAAGCATCTCAACATATAGCTAAGTTTATCGATATAAGGCATAATGCCTTACAACGTAGCGGTGTCAATTACGGTTCATTTATTTGATAGTAAATGATTATCTTGTGGCACTTAAATCGCTATCCCATATTAAATTTAGGGAATGGGACTCTTCACCGAGGTTGTAAAATGAGACAAACAATTTTAGCTGTATTGTCTTTGTCAACGCTTGCCGCACTCCTCACAGGATGTGGCGGTGATATCGTA
>JASLIY010000212.1 GCA_030152675.1 Acinetobacter sp. | reverse complement strand
CTGAGACTGTCTTGGGTCACATCTTGGATATTTTGCCCATCGATTGAGATTGAGCCATGCTTAAGATTATAAAAGTGCAAGAGTAATTGAATTAAAGTGGATTTACCTGAGCCAGAACGGCCAACGATGCCGATTTTTTCACCGGCTTTGATATGCAAGTTAAAGTCATGAATGACATTTTTTTCATTATAAGCAAAGCTGACTTGATTAAACTGGATCGAACCGGCTTGGATTTCAAGCGGTTTGGCATCCGCTTTATCTTGGATATTGATACTTTTGCCCATGGTACTCATGCCGTCTTGAATCGTACCGACATTTTCAAATAGGGCAGAGGTTTGCCACATCATAAACCCTGCCATGCTGTTGAGTTTTAAGATCATGGCCGTGGTTGCTGCGATCACGCCTAGCGCTGCTTCGCCGATCAACCATAGATACACCGCAGTTCCCAGCACGCCAAAAAACAAAACCGCAGTCAATAAGTTAATGCAGATCTCATATGAGGTTCCGAGACGCATTTGCTTAAATACGGTGCGCATAAACGCTTGCATTGAGGCTTTGGCATATTGGCTTTCACGGCCAGCGTGTGCAAAGAGTTTCACTGTTTGAATATTGGTATAGGCATCGGTGACACGACCAGTCATCACGGCGCGAGCATCGGCCTGTTGTTTCGAGATTCGTCCCAATCGTGGAATAAAGTACATCGCCGATAAGATAAATAAGGCCAACCACAACACCAAGGGCAGCAGTAGCAGTGGGGAAATTGCGCCCAGCACCACACTGATGGTAATAAAGTAAATCACCACATAAGTGACCATATCGCCCAAGATCACCCAGAACTCACGGACAGCCAGTGCGGTCTGCATGACTTTGGCAGACAGTCGCCCAGCAAAGTCGCTATGGAAAAAGTCTAAACTCTGTAATAGCAGCAGGTTATGAAAGCGCCAGCGTAGTCGCATTGGGAAGCTACTGTATAGAATCTGATGGCGAATGATCGACTGCATATTGGCAAAGAAAATATTGGCGATCAAAAACATACTCAAGATAATGAGATTTTCTTTATGATTTTGAACAAAGGTCTCAGGCGTTGAGCCACTGAGCCAGTCCACCAACTGACCAATTTTGGCAAAGAAGATCGCTTCAAAACTTGCTGTTGCCGCAGTCAATAAGATCAATAGCAGTAAATAGCGTTTTACCCCATCTGCCGACTGCCAAACAAAGGCAAAAAATGTTTTTGGCAATGGTTGATTTAGATTCTTAGACGGGTAAGGATCGACAAGTTTTTCAAACCATTGCAGCATATAAGGTACCTAGATGATGGATGTAATGTTGTAATATGGGGAGATGCGTACAGAACAGTGCTGTCGCAGGATCTAAAAGTAGATCGCTGTAATTATATGAAAATTGAAACTCAACCAACAAGTACAATAGCAGAAAAGTGCTGTAATTTTGAATGCGGTGGGGTTTCCTCGAAATACTGGGCAATGGGCAACAGATTTATCAACCATTAACCATTATCCTCGAATTTAATGATCTACCGTCAACATTCCTTCAGCGCTAAAGTAATTTCGGCTGAGGTGAGCGCGATTCATACTCCATTTACGTTCCGGAAGATAACATACACCTACAGCAAGTTTAGTTTTTCCAAATCGCGCTTGTACCTGTTCATAAGCCTGCATCAGTTGTTGATTTTTTTCATCCTGTGTATGGTCAGTCAAAAGATCGGGAACATAGGCGGTTTTGGGGATCAGGTCATGCAGGGTCACGCCACATTTTTTGTATTTTACCCCTGCCAAGTAAATATCCTCGAGTAGGTTCAGCGCCACACGGACCAACTCAAGTATATGATCGCTGGGTTCGGGCAAATCATAGCTGAGTGACTTGGCGTAATAGGGGCGCTCTGGATCAAAGGGGTTGGACTGTACAAAAGCCACCACACTACCGCAGAGTAAACCTTCCTCTCTCAAGCGTTTAACTGCATCCTGCACATATTTCCCCATAGCCTCTTTGAGATCCTCCAATTCGGTAATAGGTGTTCCAAAGGAGCGACTGGCAACAATTTGTTGTTTAGGTGCCGGTGCAGACTCAATCTCAATACAGGAAATTCCCTGTAATTCTAATACGGTACGAGACATTACGACCGAAAATAATTTTTTGATCTGATGTGGATCAGCACAAGCCAAATCAAAGACACTGCTCATGCCTATCTGATATAGCTTTTTGGCATGCTGAGCTCCAACTCCCCAAACTTCAGCAACATTGATTTGACTAAAGAGCGCTTCTTTATCGGTCAGACTCATATCGACCAAATTGCATATACCGTTAAATTTTTTGTTTTTCTTGGCGATGTGATTGGCAATTTTAGCTTCGGTTTTACTTTGTCCAATTCCGACACAGGTGGGTAGTCCAATCCATTTACGTATTCTGTGGCGCATCATTTGCGCATACTCATTGAGTACAAATTGCTGTGCATAAGCGGTTAGCTCTAAAAAGCACTCATCAATACTATAAATTTCTTGTTCTTCTGGACTGACAAAAGCGCCGAGAATGGCGTGGAAACGTAATGACATTTCGGCATACAGGGCATAGTTACTCGACAAGACCTGTACATGATGTTGTTGAACTAAATCTTTGATTTTAAAAAATGGAACAGCCATGGCAATGCCCAAATCTTTGGCTTCTTGCGAACGTGCTACAGCACATCCATCGTTGTTGGAGAGTACAATGACGGGGACATCATTCAATTTGGGATTAAATACGCGCTCACAACTGACATAACAATTGTTGACGTCGACCAGCGCATAAATTTTTGCTTGATGTCTCATCGAAATCTTTTAATCACACTGGTGATCACACCCCAAATCATTGAATCTTGGTATTCAGAGACATGAATATCTTCAAAGTCTGGATTTTCGGCTTTGAGCCAACAACGATCACCAGCGATCACCAAACGTTTTAGGGTAAATTCATTATCAATCAAGGCGATCACGATATCATGATGTTTTGCTTCTAAACTACGATCCACGATCAGCTCATCATCGATATCGATGCCTGCATCACGCATCGAGAGAGAGGCAACCCGTATCAAAAAAGTTGCATGTACATTGCTGATCAGATGTTGATTGAGATCAAGTTTTTTGTCGCTATAGTCCTGGGCTGGCGATGGAAAACCTGCAGATACTTTTTCTTCAGCAAAGGGAATCGAGACTTGAGTCATACAAGTGACTTGACGAATTTCATCGATCTCAACATTGCTGATCTTGGTTGAATTTTGAAACTGTAAAATCGACATCGCTCAACTCCAATTTGATTTTGTTACGAAATCAAATTGTAGAAGTACTTGCTCTAAAATTCAACATTAAAACAGCGGTTCAAAGTAAACAACCGAATAGCAAGCACAACAAAGCTAAGAACATGTGTTGAGAACTCTCAATGAGTTTCGTGATCAGCTAAAATAAAAGCTGTTGCTTTGTGTCGGTGTTGGATGCTGCGCGGGAGTGGCTGGTTTTGGGAAAGCTAATATATTCATCTGGCATTTCAAAAAAGAACTGTGGCGCTTCTTGATGATTGCAATTCAACCACGCCTCTCGGTGTGAGGGCGGAATCACGATAATCGATCTTTTCTCATCCTCTGGCGCATGAAACTGTCGCATAAATGGATGCTGATCAGCATTGATGGTGAGCATGCTCATGGATCTGACCTGTTGCCCATTGATTAGGGCATTTTCATACACGGCCGCAACCGTAAAGGGCAGACCATCGGCACGGGCAATGCCATGCCATTCCGGCTTTGCATCGATATACTTCGGTTCAAAAATCGTTTCCACAGGGATCAACGCAAATTGGCTGCGATACCAGGCATTCTTAAAAGATGGCTTTTGATGGATGGTCTCAGTGCGCGCATTATAAGTATGTCGCGCAATTTTAAGATCTTTGGCCCAGCGTGGCACCATACCAAAACCGACACGGCGCCATTCGATCTGACCACGATTAGAGAAAATCAGTGGCGCATCCTGAGTCGGATAAATATCCTCTGGAAATTCAAATTGCGGCATCGAGAGCTGCAGTAAGCTGACGCGATTTCTCGTGATCGGTTTAAAGTTTGCACACATTTTGATCTTTCCCTCGGTATCGGATCTAAAGCCCTCAAGCACTAAGAGCATATCAAGCAGGTTGAGATTGCGTCTAGTTTTATCCAGTTAGGAGAGCCGATCGACATGTATTAAACACCATTGTCCTTGCTTGACATCAATAATAGTGCTCGTTAACTTGGAATTGCTCGGAAAGCAAAAATAATAAAAAGGACACGCTCTATGGGACAATATCAAAATAAACAGCGTCATAAACCGCACAATGCTGTGATGACCATTGCACTGTGTTTTCTCATTGCGTTAAGTGAAGGAATTGATTTACAAACTGCTGGTGTTGCGGCTCCAGGAATAGCAGCAACTTTTGGCTTAGATAAAAGTAGCCTCGGGCTATTTTTTAGCGCAGCCGTGTTGGGTTTATTACCAGGCGGTCTGATTGGAGGTCGTTTAGCAGATCGAATTGGGCGTCAAAAAGTTCTGATTATCTCGGTTACAGTCTTCGGTTTTTTTTCAATCGCGACGGCATGGGTAAACAGTTTTTGGCTATTACTGTGTATACGTTTTATGACGGGTCTCGGAATGGGAGCAGCATTGCCTAATCTCGTTGCTTTGGTGTCTGAAGTCGTCAGTGAACAAGCACGGGGACGCGCCATTTCATTTATGTACTGTGGAATGCCAGTGGGCGGTATTATTATCTCGCTACTGGCGAGCAAGTTAGCCACAACGGACTGGAAAGTTATTTTTTATGTGGGTGGCACACTCCCATTAATCACCATTCCATTCATGCTGTTGTTTTTACCAGAATCACCTGCCTTCTTAAGCCATAAATCCAATCCAGATACAGCTCAACCACTCAGATTCAAAACCTTGTTTAATCCTGACTTTCGCTTAGCCACCACGCTACTTTGGGTGGGCTATTTCTTCACCATGTTGGTGGTCTATGTCATGTTCAACTGGTTGCCTAGCGTGTTGATGGAACTCGGCTTTCAAAACCATCAAGCCAATATCGTGCAAATGTTTTTTGCCATCGGCGCATTCTTTGGCACCTTGGGATTGGGGCTGTTGATTGATCACTGGAAAATGAACTATGTCATCATCATGATGTACAGC
>JASLIY010000194.1 GCA_030152675.1 Acinetobacter sp. | reverse complement strand
ACGATGAACTGCATATAACTAAAGCCGCTCATTTGCCCAATACGTGAGCCGACCAGATTGCCGAAAATCACGAAATACAAACTCATGGTAATGGCGGGTGGAAGCAAGGTTTGTGGCCAGATTCGCATAAAGCGGCGAATTTCTTTATGAACGAGCGTGAACAGCGCAACTCTGAGTTGGGTGAAATTCATTGCGCAACTCCATCCAGATTTTTTTCGACCATTTTGACAAAGAGTTCCTCGAGGCGATTGGATTTGTTACGCATACTGCGGACTTGAATGTCTTGGGCTTGGAAAAGCAAGAATAAGTCATTCAGGGTATGTGCTTTGTCCATTGTGACTTCGAGTGTCATTGGATCTAAGAGATTAAAGTTCAGCCCGATAATTGGAATGTCAATCGGATCAATCGGGTGTTCTAGGTCAAAAATAAATGATTCTTCATTTAATTGATTGAGGAATGATTTCATTGTGGTGTCTTCTTTGATCACGCCACGATCGATGATCGCAATGCGACGACACAACATTTCCGCCTCTTCTAAATAGTGGGTTGTGAGGATAATCGATGTACCAGCCTCATTCATTTCAATCAGGAAATCCCACATCGAGCGACGTAGTTCGATATCCACACCCGCAGTCGGCTCATCTAAAATCAATAACTTTGGTTCATGCATCATGGCGCGTGCAATCATTAAGCGGCGTTTCATCCCGCCTGAGAGCATCCGCGCTTGAACATCACGTTTGTCCCAAAGTCCTAGCTTTTCTAAATATTTTTCAGCACGTTTTTTTGCTTCTGTGCGAGGAATACCGTAATAACCAGCTTGGGTCACTAAAATGTCAAAGGTTTTTTCAAAATGACCAAAGTTGAATTCTTGTGGCACGATCCCTAGACATTGTTTGGCTTGGGAAGGGTGGGTGTCCAAATTGTGGCCAAAAATTTCAACTGATCCTGACGTTTTCTTGGTCAGAGAACTAATAATTCCAATCGTTGTGGATTTACCTGCACCATTCGGTCCTAACAGTGCATAAAACTCACCTTCTGCTACAGATAAATTTATTCCTTTAAGTGCTTGAAATCCATTGCTATAGGTTTTAGATAAATCTCTTACTGTCAATGCCTCAGTCATGTAAAACTCACTTGCCTCAATGAGCGTCTATTGTGAGCGATCTATCACAAGAAACCAAGTTAAAAAGCCGAGATTGTCCGTTGCATAAAGGGAACATTGTATAAAGCATAGGCAGCAGCGTCGCAGGTGATGGATATTTGCTTTACCTTCAGATTATTTTTGTTATGATGTGCGCAGTGTTTATATGCGCTCGTAGCTCAACTGGATAGAGTACAGGTCTCCGAAGCCTGTGGCGTGGGTTCGAGTCCCGCTGAGCGCACCATACCTTATGATAAAATCAATAACTTAGATGTACTTTGGCGTATATTTGGCGTAGTCACTTAAAATCACCCCTATATTTAATAAAAACCCCGCTTATATTTTGCGGGGTCTGCCTGGTGTTTTTTCAATGTATCTGGCCTTTCACTCAACCATTTTGATACTTGCCCTAAATTCCATCTTCGACCTTTAATGGTCTCAGTTATAAATTTAAGTCGCGGAAAATCTTTCAAGCAAATTATCGCAGCTTTAAAATATCCTTTTTCATAACTTGAAAATTCTGCAGCCTGTTCATCCGTCAACCAAATGTTAGAAGGCGGCAGGGCTACGATAAAATTATCAACACCTGCTATTGAACTCATTTACACCATCCCACTATTTTCAATCTCATTCAGTGCTTGCTTCACAACAGCGTCATAAATATCACCAACACCACACACCCGCACTTAGCTATCTTGATTATCCAATGATTATCATCCAAGCCATGCATATCGTCAGTATGAGCAAGGACAGCAAAGGTAATGTCACGTTTGAAGCGAAAGCGCCTGAGCTAAATAACAACAAGACTGGCGATGTTTATTCATTTGAGCGTTTCCAGATGTTGAGGGCAACACTATGATTGAGCAATTACTTTATCGAGAGCGTGGCCCTGGATACGCTTGCCAAGAATTTGTGAATGAAGCATGGCAAATCATCACTGGTGAAGATCTGTCACGACGTCTACTGAATCATATAAATAGCTACAGCGATTTCGACCGACTCGAAGAGCCTATATCACCCTGTCTAGTTTTCTTCTCGAATAAAAAAGCCCTAAATGCGAATCACATAGGGCTTTTTTATTGCGGCAAGGTTTTGCATTTAGCTGAGGTTGCGCAGTACGTGCCGCTTGAGTTGATTCTCGGCTTTGAAAATTGTGAGTTCTATCAATGGAAAGAGTTTGCATAATCGACCATCAGTTCGATGGTCCCACCGCGACTGATACTACGGTGGCCAACATGCTTGGCATTGCCGTAGAAAGTAAAACCACAAGCCATTCTGGCGTGGATTTGATCTGCGACTTCGAGGGTTAGTGACTCACGGCGTATGATGATGGTGTTGGTGTTTGGACCATTGGTTTTGGCACCACGGTTTATCCGAATGGTACCAAGGTCAAAAAAGGGGATACGTGCACTGAAGCCCAAGCTAAGCA
>JASLIY010000137.1 GCA_030152675.1 Acinetobacter sp. | reverse complement strand
CTTATTGCGTGAACCTGTAGATTCAACGCCGGTATGGATGATGCGCCAAGCGGGACGTTATCTCCCTGAATATCGTGAAACGCGCGCAAAAGCTGGAGACTTTCTCTCTCTTTGCAAAAATACAGAATTGGCTTGCGAAGTGACCTTGCAGCCTTTACGCCGTTATGCACTGGATGCGGCGATCTTATTTTCAGATATTTTAACCGTACCGGATGCCTTGGGCTTGGGACTTTATTTTGAAGTCGGCGAAGGTCCAAAGTTTCATCACACCATTCGCAGCGAACAAGATGTGGCTCGTCTGCCGAAGTTTGATGCCAAAGCCGACCTCGCTTATGTCATGGATGCTGTGAGCACGATTCGCTCAGCCTTGGGTGGTCAAGTGCCCTTGATTGGTTTCTCGGGCAGTCCGTGGACCTTGGCGACCTATATGGTTGAAGGCGGTTCGAGTAAAGACTTCCGCTATACCAAAGAGATGTTATATCGCCAGCCTGAAGTCTTACATGCCTTATTGGATCGTTTGGCCGATGCGGTGATTGACTATCTCAATGCGCAAATTGATGCCGGTGCACAAGCGGTACAGATTTTTGACAGTTGGGGCGGTGCCTTAGGTCATCAGCAGTATTTAGAATTTTCATTAAAATACATGCAGAAAATCGTCGCTGGCTTACAACGTGAAAAAGACGGTCAGAAAATTCCGGTGATTTTATTTACCAAAGGGGGGGGGCAATGGTTAGAGCCAATGATCATGACAGGTGCAGATGCCTTGGGTCTGGACTGGACGACGCCGTTAAATACTGCGCGCCAAGTGGCACGTGGTCGCGTGGCCTTGCAAGGTAACCTTGATCCGGCAACTTTATATGGTTCAAATGCAGAGATCGAAAAAGCGGTGAAAGCCATGCTGGACGATGCCTATGCGCAGGGTGAGAAAACCGGTTATGTGGCCAACTTAGGTCATGGTATTACCCAGTGGGTCAATCCAGATCAACCGAAGATCTTTATCGATACCGTACATGAATATAGCGCCAAATATCTTGGATAAGATTTAAATTCCTGACGGTTTTACTTATGTACGTGTTACAGACCTTGTATCGTTTTATACAACAGGCAGCTTCGGCTGCCTTGTTTGGTATATTGCTCCTGCTTGCTTTTGTCGTTACCTCAACAATGGGCAGTGATTCCTATTTGGGGTTATTTCGCTATGACTATTTACTGTTTTATGCGTTGATCATTCAACTGTGTATGCTGTATTTAAAATTAGAATCTTGGGATGAAGCCAAAGTGATTGCCTTGTTTCATCTCATGGCGATGGTCATGGAAATCTTTTTAACCCATCCACAGATTGCATCATGGCAATATCCGCAGCCCGCGATCTTTAAACTGTATACCGTGCCGTTATTTGCAGGCTTTATGTATTCAGCCGTGGGGAGTTTTTTCGCACGCAGTATTCGAATTTATCAGATCTCTCTGACCCAACTCCCTAGTTTTGCCAATATGCTGTGTTTGTCGCTGCTGTCCTATATCAACTTTATGAGTAAGTTTTTTATTTACGATCTGCGCGATGTGCTGTTTTTATGGAGTGTGTTGATATTTTATAAAACCCGGGTGCATTTTAAACTCAAACAGCAGCAATATCAGATTCCGATGCTGGTGGTATTACTGTTGTTGGCATTTATTATTTGGGTGGCGGAGAATATCAGTACCTTTTATAAAATCTGGTTATATCCAAGCCAAGTCGAAGAATGGCATATGGTGGGCTGGGGTAAACTCGGCTCATGGTATTTACTTTTATTATTGAGTTTGGTCTTGGTGATGAAAATCCTTGGCACCCGCGATCAAAATGGTCACTGGCGATTAAACTCAACCGTGTTTAAAAAATAAATCTGATGATCTTGGTGGTTTGAATTGTTTGAAGCCCCTGTGCGCAGGGGCTTTTTATTGTCCGTGATTTCACTTTGGTCTTAAGGACAAGAATTTGTTTTGCTAATTGATTAAAAAATAGATAGGCTCAGTCCGTGTAACATGAATTACACATCAAAAAATATTACAAACTACATAAGGTTGGAGAATGAATATGTTAAAAAAATTAGCATTCGCAGCTGCACTTGCAGCAACATCAAGCTTGGCGATGGCGGATAAAGATGTCGGCTGTGGTGTTGGGACACAAATTTGGGAAGGTAAAACTGGGGTTGTTCCTAAAATTTTAGCCGCGACCACCAACGGTATCCTCACCAACCAATTGCTCGGTATTTCATTTGGTACTTTGGGCTGTGGCCAAGGTGGTACAGTGACTGCACAAGTGGTGAGTTTTACCAATAACAATGCTGAATCTTTGGCGCGTGATATGGCTGTGGGTCAAGGTGAAAGCTTGAACGTATTGGCTGAATTGATGCAAATCAAAGCAGAAGATAAAGCACATTTCTTTAGCACAGCCAAAGCAAACTTTGCTGAGATCTATGCAGAAGACAACCAAAACACCTTACAAGTTTTGGCATCTCTGCAAAAGGTCATGGCTGAAGATAGCGTTCTGAAAGCCTATGTGTAATGCTTTGATGAATTAGCGTGATGGATCGAGCGATGAGACTTCAGTGGCATGGCTCGATTTTGACTCATCAACAAATCACTCGATCACGCTTGAGCCCACGCACAGCCAGCGATGTTGAGTGATTTCCTTAAAAGAACAGCACTGAAAATCCAGCACTTCATAATGAACCGTGAAAAGAAATGAGCTGTTAAAAATCAGCCGATCTCAACCAGCCTTTGATGATTTTGAATGAAAAATAATATTGCCTTGCTTGCACTGATCCTTTCTCCGTTGAGCTTTGCTGCCACCACCACTGCGCCATTTAAGCCAGCAACAGATTTGGTTTCAGATGCAGACTTAGATCCTCAATATCATCAAGAATTGAATCGTGCATTACAACAGGCCGAGCAACAACAATTACATCGTCAGAAAACTTGGCAAAGCCTCCTCTATGCCAACACGAAGGGGCACAGTGAAGTTCGATATGCTGGTTTTTTTCAACATGCACACGGTGCACAAGATTTAAAAGCAGAATTACAGGCCGATCTCAGAGCCTTATATACAGTGGCTGCACCCGATCAGTCGTTTCGGTGTCGTTTTCCGGCACGCAGCCACTGGTTGATG
>JASLIY010000132.1 GCA_030152675.1 Acinetobacter sp. | reverse complement strand
GCCGTCTCAAAATGCTTGATCAATTTAAAAATGGCAAACATAACATCATGATCGCAACAGATGTTGCGGGTCGTGGTATCCATGTGGATGGTGTATCACATGTGATTAACTTTACCCTACCAGAACAATCAGATGATTATGTGCATCGGATTGGGCGTACTGGACGTGCGGGTACTCAAGGGGTCAGTATTAGCTTCTTGTCTGAAGATGATGCCTTCTATTTGCCAGAAATTGAAAAAGCGATTGGGCAAAAATTACCCTTGACGCGTATGGAAGGCTATTGCTAATCCTCGTTTGATATATAGACGATGCATGAGCAGTGCTGATTCAGAGCGCATTAAAAAACCCGAGCAATTCATATTGCTCGGGTTTTTTAATGCCTTTAATCCACTCAGTTTGATCACTATCTTACTGAGTGAATAAAAGTTGTCATGACTTAACGTGGGCGACGACCGCGATTTTTGGTATTTGGACGTGTTGTACCATTGGTCTTACGACGTGGTTTATCAGCGTCATCCATTTGCCAAATACGTGGAGTACCACCACCCGGTTTCTTTTTCGCAGGTTTGCCACCGTTCTCTTTGTCTTTGGCGATTGAAAAGTGCGGTTTGGCTTTATTGGCCCCTTTTTTCGCAAAAGATCGACCTTCATAGGGTTTATCTGCCGGCAGGTCTTTAAAGTCTGGATAAAGTAAGGGTTCGATTTCAGTTTTTTCACCCGGTTGTAAATTCAGTTTGATCAGATCGATCGAACCAATTTGAGTGCGAATCAAACGTAATGTTGGAAAACCAACAGCAGAGGTCATGCGGCGCACTTGGCGGTTACGGCCTTCACAGATTTGAATTTCAACCCAAGATGTTGGAATGTTGGCACGAAAGCGTACCGGTGGGGTACGTTCCCATAACCACGCTGGCTCGCTGACTTTGTTTGCTTTGGCAGGGAGGGTCATTCCATCATTGAGTTCAATACCATTACGCAGTTGGGTGAGTGCTTCTTCGGTAATATCACCATCAACTTGAGCATAATAGGTTTTAAACTTTTTATTTGAAGGGTGGGTAATAAACTGATTTAAGCCACCGTGATCCGTTAAAAACATTAAGCCTTCAGAATCTAAATCAAGGCGGCCTGCAATTCTAAGATCAGGATCGGGGATGTAATGTGACACAGTTAAGTGGGTATCGTCCTCGCGAAACTGAGAGAGCACATTAAATGGTTTGTTGAGAATGACGACTTTCACTATAAATCTCTGATAAGTATGAGTTAAAAAATTCAGACTGGGTGTGTTATCCCAAAGGATACCCATGTTGACTTGGGCTGCTAAAAATAAAGCCCACTCTATGTGGGCTACTATATCAGATTTGGGTTTATGCTCTTCAATTTTATTTTGGGCGAAGATCTCCTCGGCGCAGGTTTGTTGTCGATGACGTTGAATATTGAGAAAGTTTAATCATTATGAAGCCATCATCGATTTAAAAACTTTAACTGTAAATCTATTTTAAGCTTGAGATATTGCGAGCGATGGCATGATGAGAATAGGGCTGAGAGAGAAGTGATACTTTGCTTTAATACAGTCATATTCCTATCGATTTATATGCGCATCATCTCGGTATATAGACTGAGTTAGCTGTATTATATTTAAACGATGTTCGAATTTTGAATATTCAAAATCATTGTTCTATAAAGCTAAGTCATGATTTTGGGTTATCATTTTTTATAAAATACTCATCATTAAAAGTGATTTTGTTTGTAATCTAATGAAAAGTAAAAGAAAATTTAAAGTCGAATTGATTAAAAAAACAAAACATGCATTAAGGCAATGCTGTCATGGCATATAGGGATGATTTATAATTTGTAGATCAAAAATACTGGAAAGTTAATGAACATCAGCTTGATTTTGAATCTCGCCGTATTTATCGCGTTGATCATGGTCTTGGTACAAACCACCAAAACCCAGTGGAGTTTAGCCAAAAAAGTATTTGCAGGGCTATGTCTCGGGGTCGTATTTGGTTTGGGTTTGCAGTGGATTTATGGTGAAGGCTCTGAGGTTTTAAAACAATCTATCCAATGGTTTAATATTGTTGGTCATGGGTATGTCAAGTTGTTGCAAATGGTGGTGATGCCCTTGGTCTTGGTGTCGATCCTGAGTGCAGTGATCAAACTCCACGATGCCTCTTCATTGGGTAAAATCAGTGTTTATAGCATTGGGACATTATTGGTCACTACCGCGATTGCGGCATTTGTTGGGATCGGCGTGACCAATATGTTTGGATTAAACGCGGCCGGACTGATACAAGGCACACAAGAAACACAGCGCCTCAGTCAGATTGAAACGGATTACATGGGGAAGGTGACCGATCTTAGCGTACCGGATATTTTCCTTTCCTTTATTCCGAGCAATCCTTTTGCTGAGTTGACCGGTGCACATCCGACCTCGATCATTAGTGTCGTCATTTTTGCCACTTTACTGGGCATTGCTGGGATCCGTTTGATCAAAGACAATGTCGAGCAGGGGCAGCGTGTAATCAATGCTGTGAACACCTTGCAAGCTTGGGTGATGAAGTTGGTGCGTTTGGTGATGTTGCTGACGCCTTATGGTGTGTTCGCATTGATGACCAAAGTAGTAGCCAGTTCCAATATGTCGGATATGAGCAACTTGGCTGGATTCTTGGTGGCGTCTTATTTGGGTATTGCTATCATGTTTATCGTGCATGCCGTGGTGCTGAGTTTAAGTGGCGTTAACCCTTTCAGATTCTTTAAAAAAGTAATGCCAGTACTAACTTTTGCATTTACCAGCCGTTCCAGCGCAGCCAGTATTCCACTGAGTATTGAAGCGCAAACCCGTCGTTTAGGGATTCCTGAATCTATTGCCAGTTTTGCAGCGTCATTCGGCACCACGATTGGACAAAATGGCTGTGCCGGACTCTATCCTGCGATGTTGGCAGTGATGGTTGCCCCGACCGTTGGCATTAATCCGCTTGATCCAATTTGGATGATCACCTTGATCTGTGTGGTGACTTTAAGTTCGATAGGGGTTGCAGGTGTTGGTGGTGGTGCGACATTTGCGGCATTGATTGTGTTGCCGATCATGGGTCTACCTGTAACCTTGGTGGCATTGCTGATTTCGATTGAGCCGTTGATCGATATGGGACGTACTGCGTTGAATGTGAGTGGTTCAATGACTGCGGGTATGGTCACCAGTCAATGGATGAAGCAAACCGATCAAGAGATCTTACAGTCCGAAGACGAAGCGTTGCTGAATCAGCGTTAACTTGGGCTGAGTCAGTCATTTGACATGACAACGGGCAAATACTTGAGTCTGAAACGCGGCTGGGTTTTTGTTCGTTGTATACAATTTTTTCTCTGATCTGTACCTATACGTGCTTGATCGATCTTGGCACACTGCTGAGTATCTTCCCGAATAGATTGAATCAAAGATGAATCAAAATCAAAACGTCGATCAGGTGCAGCATCAGCACAGCCTAAAACTTTATCAAGTTGATGCCTTTAGTCAGCAGCTATTTGGCGGTAATCCTGCAGGTGTGGTGATTTTAAAGGATTGGTTGGCCACAGATTTAATGCAAAAAATCGCCTTTGAGAATAATCTAGCTGAAACGGCATTTGTCAAAATCCTCGATGATGAAAATTATGAAATTCGTTGGTT
>JASLIY010000124.1 GCA_030152675.1 Acinetobacter sp. | reverse complement strand
TATGGCAATGCATCCGATTGAATATAACGCGCATTTTGGTCGTTATACCAACTTCACCAACTTGGCCGATCTGAGCGCCTTAGCCCTGCCAGCAGGCTTTCGTGAAGATGGCTTGCCCTTTGGCGTGAGCCTGATTGCACCGGCTTGGCATGATAGCGCCTTGCTGCATTTTGGACAGATCTGGCAAAACGCCTTGAATCTAAAACTCGGTGCAACCGAGCGCAGCGTACAAAGCGTCGATCTGCCGCGACCAACTTCTCAGCAACATATTCGGGTGGCCGTGGTCGGGGCGCATTTAACCGGGATGCCACTGAACTTTCAATTGACCACACGCCAAGCCGTACACGTCGAAACCACTGAAACCTCAGCCGATTATGCGCTGTATGCCTTGGATGGGACTCAACCAGCGAAACCGGGGTTGGCGCGTGTTGCAGAACACGGTCGAGCGATCATCGTTGAGCTTTGGGACATCCCCAGCGCGCGCTTTGGCGAGTTTGTTGCTGAAATCCCACCGCCACTCGGCATGGGCAATGTTGAATTGGCCGATGGTCGTTGGGTGAAAGGCTTTATTTGTGAGCCTTATGCTTTAACGCAGGCGACGGACATTGGTCACTTTGGTGGGTGGCGCGCTTATATCCAATCTAAACACGATGCCTCGAATCACACTCACACGGATCAAAATACCAAGACAATCACAGCGTCACTGGAGGCGAATAAACATGTTTAAAACAGTATTGATTGCCAATCGTGGCGAAATCGCAGTGCGCGCCATTCGAACTTTAAAAAAACTCGGTATCCGCAGCGTGGCGGTATATTCCGACAGCGATCGTTATGCGCAGCATGTGCAAGATGCGGATGTGGCGATTGCCCTACATGGGGTCAAACCGGCCGAGACCTATTTAAATATCGAGAAATTAATCCAAGCAGCCAAAGATACTGCGGCAGAGGCGATCTTTCCGGGGTATGGTTTTCTGTCTGAAAGTGCCGAATTTGCTCAAGTCTGTGAAGCGAATCAAATTGCATTTATGGGGCCGACCGCAACGCAAATTTTGGAGTTTGGTTTAAAACACCGTGCGCGTGAATTGGCCGCTGCGGCAGGGGTGCCCATGACACCGGGCACAGGGTTACTCAACAGTTTAGAACAGGCGACCGCAGCAGCCGAGAAAATTGGTTATCCGATCATGCTCAAAAGCACCGCCGGGGGGGGGTGGAATTGGATTGACCCGTTGTGATGATGAGGCCGCGTTGATCGCCGCCTATGCCAGTGTCAAACGTCTAGGGGAGCAGTTCTTTAAAGATGCAGGTGTCTTTATCGAACGCTTTATCGACCATGCGCGTCATGTCGAAGTGCAAATCTTTGGTGATGGGCAGGGGCAGGTGGTGGCCTTGGGCGAACGTGACTGTAGTCTGCAACGACGCAATCAAAAAGTCGTGGAAGAGACCCCAGCGGCTAAACTGCCTCAAGCCACCCGTGAGAAAATGCATCAGGCCGCGGTGCAGCTTGGTCAACAAGTCAATTATCGGAGTGCCGGCACAGTGGAGTTTATTTATGATGCTGCCTGCGATGCCTTTTATTTTCTTGAAGTGAATACGCGCTTACAGGTCGAGCATCCAGTCACGGAAATGGTGCTGGGCATTGACCTCATCGAGTGCATGCTCAAGGTTGCGGCGGCTGAGCCTTTGGACTGGCACGATCTGAGTCAGTTACAGCCACAAGGTGCCGCGATCGAGGTGCGGATCTATGCCGAAGATGCGCTGAAAGATTTTCAACCGAGTCCGGGCGTTTTGACCGAGGTGTATTTCCCCGATCAGGTGCGCGTAGATACTTGGGTCAGCACGGGAACGGAGGTGTCCTCACACTTTGATCCGATGTTGGCCAAGATGATCGTGCATGGTGAGGATCGAGCAGATGCCATCGCCAAGCTACAACAGGCTTTGGCGGCAACTCGGCTCAGTGGGATCAGTAGTAATGTGGACTATGTTCGTGCAGTGATTGCAGACCCTCGTTTTGCTGAGATGCAAGTCTGGACACGGATGTTAGATCTGTTTGACTATCGACCGCAGGTGATCGAAGTCATCACGCCCGGTACGTTGAGTTCAATCCAAGACTTTCCCGGTCGCGTCGGATATTGGGACATTGGTGTACCACCGTCGGGACCAATGGATGATTATGCATTTCGCTTGGCCAATCGTATTGTGGGTAATACCGAACAAGCCGCAGGATTTGAATTTACCTTGTTGGGGCCGACGCTACGCTTCCATGCTGACACGATGATTGCGCTCACGGGTGGGCACTGTGCTGCCGATCTTGATGGTGTGGCGGTTCAGTTCTGGCAGCCGATTCTGGTCAAAGCCGGTCAGGTGCTGAGCATGGGGCAGATCGAAAGTGGTTGCCGCAGTTATTTGGCCGTGCGCAATGGCCTTGATGTGCCCTTGTATTTGGGCAGTCGTTCTACTTTTGCTTTGGGGAACTTTGGCGGTCATGCGGGACGCACCTTGCGTGCTGGAGATGTGATTCAAATGCTCGACGAGCAGGCTGTCGAGGGCTCGGCTGTCAGCGCAGCGCAAGCATTGCCAAGTGCTTTAATCCCGCAGTACAGCAACCAATGGCAGATCGGTGTGGTCTATGGCCCACACGGGGCACCAGACTTTTTTAAACCTGAATACATTGATGAGTTTTTTGCCAGTCAGTGGACGGTGCACTTTAATTCCAATCGCCTCGGAGTACGTTTGTCAGGACCGAGCCCAAGTTGGGCGCGGGAAAATGGTGGAGAGGCCGGATTGCATCCCTCCAATGTGCATGACTGCGAATACGCGATTGGTGCAATCAATTTTACTGGTGACTACCCTGTGATCTTGGGTAAAGACGGGCCGAGTTTGGGGGGCTTCGTGTGTCCAGTCACGATTGCCAAAGCCGAATTATGGAAGATCGGTCAGCTCAAAGCCGACGATACCATTCGTTTCTTTCCGATGACGGTTGAGCAAGCCAATGCGCTGCAACAACAGCAGTTACAGCAGATCGAGAACTTGAGCGTCGTGCAAGCGCCGCAAACTGAGATCCCGACTGCATTGGATACTGAAAAATCGACAGCAGACACAGCGCCATTTGCCTTGGGCAGTACAATTTTAGCCACTATGCCAAAGCGTGATCTCGCGCCCAAAGCAGTGTATCGCCAAGCAGGAGACAGCTATATTTTATTGGAATATGGCGACAATGTTTTGGATCTGGCACTGCGTTTACGTGTACATCACCTGATCGAACTGATCCGCGCCCAACAGGTGGCAGGGATCTTGGAGTTGTCTCCGGGAGTTCGTTCACTGCAGATCAAATACGATGGCCTGATCCTAGCGCAGTCTGAACTGATCGAATTGTTGTTGGCATTGGAACAGCAGATGGGCGATCTCAGTCAAATCAAAGTACCTTCGCGGGTGATTCATTTACCGATGGCCTTTGAGGACAGTGCCACCTTGGCTGCAGTCGATCGTTATCAACAAAGTGTCTGTGCTTCTGCCCCGTGGTTGCCGAATAATGTGGATTTTATTCAACGGATTAACGGCCTTGAACACCGTGATCAGGTCAAAGACATTCTCTTCAATGCACATTATTTGGTTTTGGGTCTAGGCGATGTTTATCTGACTGCGCCATGCGCGGTGCCGATTGACCCCCGTCATCGACTATTAAGCTCCAAGTACAATCCTGCACGGACCTTTACCGCCGAGGGCACGGTCGGGATTGGCGGGATGTATATGTGCATTTACGGGATGGATTCACCGGGCGGTTATCAGCTGGTGGGGCGGACGTTACCGATTTGGAATCGCTTTAGTAAAAACAAGCAGTTTGGCGATCAACCGTGGTTCTTGAGATTCTTTGATCAGATCAAATATTTCCCTGTGACTGAGGCTGAGTTGGATCAATGGCGTCTGGACTTTGAACATGGTCAGGCGCAGATTCAGATCGAGGAAACAGAGTTTGATTATGCGGCCTATTCTCAGTTCTTGGCGGCTGAAGCGGACAGTATTGCCGCGTTTCAACAGACACAGCAACAGGCCTTCCAAGCCGAAGTCAGTCTATTACAACAGCAACCTGAACAGATCGAGATCCAAGCATCTGATGCGGCGACCGAGCAAGACTATCGTGATTTTCAGGCGCTGAATGCTTCGATGACTGGCAATGTCTGGAAGGTGTTTGTTGACCCAGGTCAAGAGGTAAAAAAAGGCGAGACCATTGCCATTATTGAGGCGATGAAAATGGAACTGCCGGTCTATGCCAGCGAAGATGGCTGTGTCAAAGCGGTGCTGTGCCGTGCAGGACAGACCGTGCATCGCGGTGAAGCCTTGGTCTATATGGAGTAAAGTCGATGCCACCCCGTGAACACCATGCGCTCAAAGATCACAAAGCCCGCAGCATGCAACGGAAGTCCAGTGAAAGTCTATCGGAACGTGTGTATCAGCGCCTGAAAAACGACATCTTTGATTTTAAATTGATGCCGGCTGAACGCTTCACCGAATCTGAGTTGGCGACCGCCTATGCGGTGAGTCGCACCCCGATTCGTCAGGCGCTGTATCGTTTGCAGCAGGAGGGTTATGTTGAGGTCAGTTTTCGCAGTGGGTGGCAAATTCGACCGCTAAACTTTCAATACTATGAACAGCTTTATGATGTACGCATCTTGCTGGAGCAACATGCTGTACAGATCTTGTGTCAGCAACAGGCGCAAGCCCGAGACAGTAGGCAGATCTTGCCAGCCTTGCAGCCCTTATTTGAGACCTGGATGATCGAGCCTGCGCAGTATCTCCGTGATCTCAAAACTTTATCGCAGCTGGATGAGGACTTTCACTGTCAATTGCTACAGGCAGCAGGTAATAGGGAGATGGCGCGGATTCATCTTGAGTTGAGTGAGAAGATTCGCATCATTCGGCGTTTGGATTTTCTCAAAGCAGATCGGATTCAAGCCACCTATGCCGAGCATCAACAGTTATTGCAACTGATCTTGGCACAAGACTCGGTGCAGGCTTTGGCACATCTGGAGGCGCATATTCGGCATAGCCGCGATGCAGTCCGCCAGATCAGCTTGGAAATACTCAGCACAGCGCAATACGCGGAAGGTTAAGCTTCGGTGTTAGGGGAATGGAAGATTTTTTTGGGTTTAGTAACTGAAATGAAATAACGCTATTTGGGACAGAGTGTTTAAATTGACCTTGGATCTGATCCAGATACAAGGTCGATTCAATCTTATCGATTCAAAGAATTAATATTCCCAGAACATGCGCTGAATTTCTTTAGCATCTTGGGTCTTGGTCAGTGCTAAGGCGGTGAGCAGTTTGGCTTTTTGTGGATTGAAGTCATGTGCTACCACCCAGCCGTATTTATCATCCGGTTGTTCTGCATTACGCAGTACAAATCCTTGCGGTACTCGTGAAGAACGTACGATCTGTACGCCTTGTTGCTGTAACTGGGTTAGGGTGGGAACGATATTGGCCGCTACGGAACCATTACCTGTACCCGCATGAATGATGGCCTTGGCACCCGCTTTGGCATAGGCTTGATATGCATCAGGCAGCATATTGCCTGAACCATAGACGATTTGTACCAGAGGAAGTTTGTCGCCTTGGATCTGCTCAATATTAAACTCTGAACGTGTATTAAAGCGTTTATCGACTTTTCTAAACCAATAGCTTTTGCCCTCAACCAAGGTGCCGAGTGCTCCCCATTGACTGCCGAAGGCATGGGTATGGATGTTGATGCTTTTACTGACATCACGCGCGGCAAAGATCGAATCGTTCATCATCACCAACACGCCTTTGCCTCTGGCGCTTGGATCAGCAGCTAAAGCGACTGCACTGTATAAGTTGAGTGGACCATCAGCGGATAATGCTGTTGAAGGACGCATGGAACCGACCACCACGATTGGCTTGTCCGAGTGAACCACAAGGCTGAGAAAGAATGCAGTTTCTTCCAAGGTGTCGGTACCGTGGGTAATCACCACGCCATTCACATCGGGTTTTTTCAGTAGCTCGTTAATTTGGCGTGCCAAAGAGAGTAATTCTTTGTCGGTGATACTTTCAGAGGCGACTTGTAGCGCTTGTACGCCAGTGACATTGGCGAGGTTTTGAACTTGAGGAACTGCGTTAATTAAGGCATCGACCGGAACTTTCGCTGCTGTATAGGTTGCACTGTTGGTTGAACTGGCACCTGCACCTGCGATGGTGCCGCCAGTTGCAACGACGACGACATTGTTTTTTGCCCAAACGCTCATTGGCGAGAATATTGAGAGCGCAAGTGTGAGCGCCATAAATTGAAATTTCATAAGCAGTCCTTGATTGGTGTAATTGTTTATAATCAGTGCAAAATACACATAGACTGTAAAGTAGATTAAAACAAATGCTCAAGGCTATACTGATTTGAAAATGTTTATTTCAACTTGATCATTTTAAGTGATGTGGATGCGGTAGATGTGAGATCGAGGGGCAGATGCTGAACGGACTTTAGGTATTTAAGTCGGACATAGCTTTAAAACAATAGCTCAATCAGCGTGTTATAAAATTTAGTGTGCTAGAGCTAGAGAACAACAGCATTGAAAAGCAGCCATAAAAAAGCAGTGCCAGCCGTTTTGGCGTGACACTGCAATGTGATCACTGATCAGAACCTATTCCGATCAGTTTTTGACTTAACTTGTATATGTGAACTTAACGCATTTTGGCCAAGAAGCGGCTTAAACGTTTAATCGCTTCACGCAGTTCATTTTCAGCGGGCAAGAACACCAAGCGGAAATGGTCTGGTGTCGGCCAGTTAAAGCCTGTGCCTTGAACCAAGAGTACTTTCTCAGCGCGGAGGAAATCCAACATAAACTGCTCATCATCCTCGATCGGATAGACATTTGGATCGAGGCGAGGGAAGCAATACATGGCGCCTTCAGGTTTCACACATGATACGCCCGGAATTTCATTGAGCATTTCCCAAGCAATATTCCGCTGTTCATATAAACGACCGCCTGGGCGAATCAAATCGTTAATCGACTGATAACCACCGAGTGCGGTTTGGATCGCATATTGCGCTTGATGGTTGGCGCAGAGACGCATCGAGGCCAACATGTCTAAGCCTTCGATATAGTCCGCAGCACGGGCTTTATTGCCGGTAATCGCCATCCAACCCGAGCGGTAGCCTGCGACGCGGTGGGATTTAGATAAACCATTGAATGACACACAGAGATGATCACCCGCCAAGGCAGCCACAGCGACATGCTCAATGCCGTCATAAATGATCTTGTCGTAGATCTCATCAGCAAACAAAATCAAATCATATTTTTTTGCCAAGGCCACGATCTGTTCTAGCACGTGACGTGGATAAACTGAACCGGTGGGGTTGTTGGGGTTAATCACCACAATCCCACGGGTATTGGGGGTGATTTTATTTTCCATATCTGCGATGTCGGGATACCAACTGTTTTCTTCATCGCATTTGTAGTGAATCGCCGTGCCACCAGACAGGTTGACTGCTGCAGTCCATAGCGGATAGTCAGGCATAGGCACCAACATCTCATCACCATCATCGAGCAAGCCTTGCATCGACATCACGATCAACTCGGACACACCATTGCCGATGTAAACATCATTCACACTCAGGTCTAAAATGCCTTTTTGTTGATAATACTGACACACAGCCTTACGCGCAGGGAAAATCCCTTTAGAGTCGGTATAACCAATCGCATTGGGGAGGTTGAGTGCCACATCATTGATAATTTCTTGTGGAGCTTCAAAACCAAATGGCGCTGGGTTACCAATATTGAGCTTGATGATCTTATGTCCGGCTTCCTCCATTTCATTGGCGGCTCGTAACACTGGTCCACGAATGTCGTAGCAAACATGCTCGAGCTTAGATGATTTTTTAATTTCGCGGGGAGTGGTAAAACCTAAAACGGACATAATCTTATCCAATAAT
>JASLIY010000114.1 GCA_030152675.1 Acinetobacter sp. | reverse complement strand
AGAACTTAAAATAACTTAATCGAAATAAATCGAAATAACCAGCGTAAAATAGCCTAAGCAGCTCGCATAGGAAGCATAGCAAACCCATCCGTTTAATTTTCGGTATTGGATATAGGCGGCTGGGAGCCGCCTGTTTTTGGCTGTGGTATATGGACGTACCATCAGCCGAAAGAGAGTTTTTGCGTACTTTTTTAAAAAAGTACGAGAACAACCACGCTCACAGTGGACTTCGATCGGTAGGACTTGCAGTATCGGTATTCATTTATCCATCCCAACGTTGAATAAATGAAATTTTAATTTTAGCAATCAATTCGATAGGCAATAAATAGATGGAGCTCAGATGAAGCATAAAAAAATATGGATCATTGGACTGGTTGTCATTGGTTTAGCTTGGTTGTCTGCTTTTTTCATGCATCAACAACAGTTGAATCAACAAAAAAAGTTAGCAGAACAGACGACGCTGAACTTTTTTAAGGCCATGTCCGAGGGAGACGCTAGCACGGCATTTCAATATGTGTGGCGTGCCGAGCAGTTCAATATAAAACCTGAAGCGTCAAAACATTATTTTAAGGACATGCAGGTATTAGAGCTCATCAATGTTCGCTCAGATTCTGCCAAGGGTAGGCCTGCTTATTATGCTCAATTTGATCAGTTGCTCTTGGTGATGCTAAAGGTCAAATCTGTCTATCCTGATGATGCAGGCAGTCCAGCCGGCAACTACATTCTGTTTGTGCTGTTGGTAAAAGAAAAGCCCGATTCAGAATGGTTGATTACTGAAATCGGCACAGGCCCCTAAATCACATATATGGACTTACTGAATCGTGACGATCTCGCAATGGCGTACAGCATCTTGCTTATTGTGTGCTGGCGAGGTTATTCGGGATAGCGCTCATTTTTAAATAGCCTCAGTATATCTGAGTCATAAGCACTGTTGATTTGTATGATACATACTAAAAGTAAGCTTTATGTTTAAAGGTAAGTGTTCTTCATAAAAGTTTGTGTTGAACAGGGAGGATTGAACAGTGAGTCGTGTTGAGCAGAGAAATATATTTAGCCGAAGACCAGTCAGTTAGAACCGATTTCGGCATGATACTTTATCGACTTCCCACTCAATGATAACTGTCTAAATACTTCAGAAAATGCGTGGGCGACATATTACTAAAGCGCTTAAATTCTTTATAAAAATGCGCTTGGTCGTTATAGCCCAACTCATAGGTCAGTGCGACCAAAGACGGTTGTTTGGGATGGTTTAAGGCATGGACGGCATATTGAAAACGGATAATACAGGCCAGTGATTTAATACTCATCCCAATATCATGTTTAAATGTGCGCTGTATATGACGACTACAATAGCCTGTGAGTTTCTCCAGCTCTTTTATTTTAAATCCATGTGGGTGATGTAGAATTAAATATAAGATAAACTCAGTGGTGGAAGATGTTTTACGATTTAGTTTACTTGAAAAATAATTTAAAAAAATATTTATTTTTAATTCAATCTCTGTCGTCAACACAATATGTTCGACGATATTCTCACCGCCTGCGACCAGAGCTTTAAAATCAAGAGAATGATTTAAAATCGAGGATGCAGAGGCATCGATAAAACTGGGCATGACCCCAGGAAAAAAACGAACTCCAAAATACGTTGTATTGGCCAACATTGGAACATCATGAGTGCCGAGGCTTGAGCCGCAGATCCGTGCATTGGGATTGTTGGGATTGCATTCAAATAAAATATCAATACATCCATCAGGAATCACCCAGATCGGTGAATCCGTTTGTTGAAACTCGATCAGATAAAAATCTGAGATAGCGGTTGAGTTCATGGTGCAACGTTGATGGTAGCGCATTCTTTTTTGAAAAAAAGGTTGTTCTGGATGAAAATAATGCCTCGCTGCGGCGCTGGATAGAGTTTGTTGTATATTCATCGCTATTCTCTCACTTTTTATTTTATTTGAGTTTTTCCTAGCAGATGAACTCGATTGTTTATTATATTCATCTGAGTGCTGAGTTGATTATTTTGCAATATAAAACAAAATCCAACCCGCCATTATTATAATTTAATTCAAAATGTAATCCCGAATATGCAGATTATATCTTGTCGATTGATTGTATTTAGCATATCGCCAAATATCACGGATCAGTGGGTTTTTATATCAACTGTATTGGATTTGAACATGTCGCATTTTTACAAGCACGATCAGATTGAAGCTGCTTAGATAATTCAATCTATCCCCATTCAATCGCGAGTTTGTGCGCGAGTCAGCCGCGTAAGTTTCATCACTTAAACTCAAGTCAGAGGAGTGCTGCATGAATACACAGATGTATATCTTGGGGCAGGCGGTTGAGGGGCAGGCTGCTGCTTTTGCGGTGATCAATCCAGCGACTTGTGAAATTATTACACATTGTCGATCTGCATCGGCAGTGCAAGTCGATGAGGCGATTGGCTTTGCTCAAGCGCGTTTTGAACATTGGCAACATACGCCTGATGAGGTCGTCCGCGAACATCTGTTGGCGATTAGCGCGGATATCTGGGCGCATAAAGCCGAGATTGCTGCACTGATTAGTTTAGAACAAGGCAAACCGATTGCACTGGCCGAACTCGAAGTCGAGCTGAGTTTGATCTGGATCAATACCGTGATTGATTTTGAAATTCCGATTGATGAATACCAAGAGCCCAATGGCAAAAAGATCGTGGTCTATAATCGGCCTGTGGGCGTGGTTGCTTCGATTAGCCCATGGAATTGGCCTTTTCTAATTGCGACTTGGCATCTTTTTCCGGCGCTGAAAGCCAAAAATTGTGTCATGCATAAACCCTCCGAATTTACCCCGCTGAGTAGCATCATGTTGGTTGAACTGATCAATCGACATTTACCGACGGGAGTGTGCAACTTGGTCTTGGGCGCTGCCGAGGTGGGCAGTATGTTAAGCAGTCATCCGGGCGTTGCCAAATTGAGTTTTACGGGGTCGATCCGCACAGGAAAATCCATCCTGCAACATTCGGCTTATGACCTCAAAAGTGTGCTGCTGGAGTTGGGAGGCAATGATATCGGTATCGTGTTGGCAGATGTTGATATCGATGAGGTGGCAGAAAAAATCTTTGCGGCCGCTTTTCTCAACTCTGGTCAAACCTGTGCTTGTTTAAAGCGGCTTTATGTACAGCGGAAAGTCTATCCTACCTTGCTGCATAAGCTGTCCAATATCATGCATCAGCAAGTGCTTGGGGCTGGCTTAGATCCTGAAAGCACGTTGGGACCGCTACAAAACCAAATTCAGTATGACAAAGTCAAAGCCTTGATCGAGGGTGCACGCGATCGAGGTGCGACGCTGATCCAGTCGATTCAAGTGCTGCCAGCACGGGGATATTTTATTGCACCGACCTTGGTGACCGATCTCAGCGCGGATGATCCCTTGGTGACTGAAGAACAGTTCGGGCCGGTTTTGCCGATCCTCCCTTTTGAGGAGGTCGATCAGGTGATCGCAGAAAGTAATCAACTCGATTATGGGCTGGGTGCCTCGGTGTGGAGCAAAGACTTGGAGCGCGCGCAGGACATCGCATTGCGTTTACACAGTGGCACCGTATGGATCAATAGCCATTGTGATTTATCGCCGCGTGTGGCCTTTGGTGGATGGAAGCATTCGGGCTTGGGCTTTTCTTTTGGGATGGAAGGCTTATTGCACTATACCCATAAGCAAGCGATTCATATCAGCGTGGCGTAATGGTTTGAGTTGGGAAAATAATCAAAATAAATAAAAATTTTAAAGTGAGAGGACGAGAGGATGACGACTGCATTTTTATTTGATGAATGGTGTTTGTGGCATAGCGCTGGCTCCTATGCCACCATTTTGCCGGTAGGTGGATGGGTACAACCGCCGAGCGCTGCTTCGCATGCAGAATCTCCTGAGTCCAAGCGCCGATTTAAAAATTTGATGGATGTGTCGGGGCTATCACAACAGTTACAGCTCAGCACGGCAGCCCCAGCGACCGAAGAAGACCTCCGTCGTGTCCACGGCTCGGCTTATTTGCAACACTTTAAACAGGTTAGTGATCAGGGCGGTGGGTTGATCGGGGTCGAGGCGCCAGTCGGTGCGGGCAGCTATGAGATCGCCAAACTGTCTGCGGGCTTGGCCGTGGCTGCTGTGGAAAAAGTCTATCGGGGGGAGGTCAGCAATGCCTATGCCTTGTCGCGCCCACCCGGTCATCATTGTCTGCCCGATCAAGCCATGGGCTTTTGTTTTCTGTCCAATATCTCGATCGCGATTGAGCATGCCAAAGCCAGCTTGGGCTTGGCTAAGGTGGCGGTCATTGATTGGGATGTACATCATGGCAATGGCACTCAACATATTTTTTATCAACGTGATGATGTGTTGACCATTTCGATTCATCAGAGCAAATGCTTTCCAGCCGGTTATAGCGGTGAGGCAGATATTGGCGAGGGCGTCGGTGAGGGATTTAATCTTAATATTCCCTTATTGGCGGGGGCAGGCCATGCAGCTTATCTCTATGCCTTTGAAAAAATAGTCATACCGGCACTGCAGCGCTTTCAACCTGAGTTGATCATCGTGGCCTGTGGTTTTGATGCCAATGCCTATGATCCTTTGGCACGTCAGTTGGCACATAGCGATACCTTTCGGCAAATGACCGCGCTTTGTATGCAAGCTGCAACGCAACTGTGTGAGGGCAAATTGGTCATGGTACATGAAGGCGGTTATGCCGATTTTTATGTGCCCTTTTGTGGACTGGCTGTGATGGAGCAGTTGTCGGGAATTAAAACCGCCGTTGAAGATCCGTGCTTGAGCTTTATACACAAACAACAGCCTGGCCTTGAATTTCAAGCCCTACAGATGCAACTGCTGGATCAGTTGGCGCTGCGCTTCAAACTTTCGCTGGCATCAGCAACAGAAGCTTAAGGTGATCAGAACAGGCTCATTTACAACTATAGGGTGCAAGGCCGAGGCTGAGAAGCGCAAGATAAAAGCATTCGCTGCGAGACGAGAATCCGAAGATGAGAACAGCACGAGTCAAATATCAAGGACAGATCTATCAGGTCGAAGTCGAGGCTGATCTTTCTGTACTTTTGCCCACAGGGCAGCGTCTACACGAACATGAGCTGACTTGGTTAGCGCCGAGTACAGGAACACTGTATGCGTTGGGATTGAACTATATCGATCATGCACGTGAATTGGAGTTTAGTCCGCCGCAGGAACCCTTAATCTTCGTTAAAGCCAACAACACCCTGATAGGTCATAACCAACACACGTGGCGACCCGATGATGTGCTGTATATGCACTATGAATGTGAACTGGTGGTGGTGATCGGTAAAGTCGCCAAATATGTGCGACGTGAGGAGGCGATGAGTTATATCGCGGGCTATAGCATCTGTAATGACTATACGATTCGGGACTATCTAGAAAATTATTACCGCCCCAATTTACGAGTTAAAAATCGCTATGCCTCGACACCGATTGGTCCTTATATCATCGAGCAACGTGCACTCAGTAAGCCTTATGCACTGACGCTGAAGACCTGGGTCAATGGCGTGTTGCGTCAGCAAGGCTCGACCGCAGAGATGATTTTTGATGTGCCGTATTTGATCGAATATCTCTCTAGTTTTTTGACCCTGTCACCGGGCGATATGATTGCGACGGGGACCCCGCAGGGGCTTTGCAATGTGGTGGCGGGAGATGAAGTGGTGGTGGAGATCGAAGGCATTGGTCACTTGCGCAATACCTTGATCAGCGAGCGCGAGTTTTTAGCTGGCGAACAATCGCATGCCTGGCAAGCACCTTTTTAAAGCACTTTAAA
>JASLIY010000106.1 GCA_030152675.1 Acinetobacter sp. | reverse complement strand
CCACATATCGGCAACACGGGTTGTAATGAAGAAGATGTTGAATCAGGTCGTATCCATAAGGTCTGGGCAAACGGCTTAATTATTCGTGATTTACCTTTATTACACAGTAACTTCCGTGCAACTCAATCATTGGCTGAATATCTACAACAGCATAATGTGGTTGCCATTGCAGATATTGATACCCGTAAGCTCACACGTATTTTACGCGACAAAGGTGCACAAAATGCATGCATCCTTGCCGGTGAAAACATTACTGAACAAGATGCAATCGATCAAGCCCGTGCCTTTGGCGGACTCAATGGTTTAGATCTCGCAAAAGTATGTTGCGATCCAGAAGGCTTTGAATGGTCTGAAGGTTCATGGCAACTTGGTCAAGGTTTTAGCCAACCTGAAACAAAATTCCATGTCGTGGCATATGATTACGGTGTCAAAACCAACATCTTACGTATGCTTGCAGATCGCGGTTGTCGTCTGACCGTGGTACCTGCTGAAACCCCTGCAGCAAAAGTATTAGAACTTAATCCAGATGGTATCTTCTTATCAAATGGTCCTGGCGATCCAGCAGCCTGCGATTATGCGATTGAAGCCGTGAGAACAATTGTGGAAACCACTCAGATTCCTGTTTTTGGGATATGTTTGGGCCATCAAATCTTGGCACTCGCCTCAGGTGCTCAAACCATTAAAATGAATCATGGTCACCATGGTGCCAACCATCCAGTTAAAAACATAGAAGATGGTACCGTCATGATCACCTCGCAAAACCATGGCTTTGCTGTGGACGAGGCGAGCCTACCAAGTACGCTCAAGACCACGCACAAATCACTGTTTGATGGCACCTTACAAGGCATTCATCGTACAGATAAACCTGCATTTAGCTTCCAAGGTCACCCTGAAGCCAATCCAGGTCCACATGACTGTGCCCCATTGTTCGATCATTTCATCGAACTTATCGAAGCATCTCAACAATAATTAAGGAAGCGATCATGGCTAAACGTACAGACATAAAAAGCATCTTAATTATTGGTGCAGGTCCGATTGTCATTGGACAGGCGTGTGAGTTTGACTACTCCGGTGCTCAAGCATGTAAAGCACTACGCGAAGAAGGTTATCGCGTTATTTTGGTGAACTCTAACCCAGCCACCATTATGACTGACCCAGCGATGGCAGATGCGACGTATATCGAACCGATTACTTGGCAAACTGTTGCGCAAATCATTGAAAAAGAACGTCCAGATGCAGTCCTCCCTACCATGGGGGGGCAAACAGCACTGAACTGTGCGCTTGCGCTTGATGAGCACGGCATTTTAGAAAAATATAATGTTGAGTTGATTGGTGCTTCTAAAGATGCCATTGAAATGGCAGAAGACCGTAAATTGTTTGATGATGCGATGCGTCGCATCGGCCTTGAATGCCCACGTGCTGCGGTTGCTAGCAGCATGGAAGAAGCATTTGAGATCCAAGCAAAACTCGGCTTCCCGTCTATCATTCGCCCATCGTTCACCATGGGTGGTTCGGGTGGTGGTATCGCCTATAACCGCGATGAGTTCATTGAAATTTGTGAACGTGGCTTCGATCTTTCTCCTACCCATCAATTGCTCATCGATGAGTCGTTGATCGGTTGGAAAGAATACGAGATGGAAGTTGTACGTGACAAAAACGACAACTGTATCATCGTCTGTGCAATTGAAAACTTCGACCCAATGGGCGTGCATACTGGTGACTCGATCACTGTTGCACCAGCACAAACATTGACCGATAAAGAATACCAAATCATGCGTAACGCATCGATTGCGGTATTACGTGAAATTGGTGTGGAAACTGGCGGTTCAAACGTTCAGTTTGGTATTTGTCCGAAAACTGGCCGTATGGTCGTGATCGAGATGAATCCACGTGTATCACGTTCATCTGCATTGGCTTCTAAAGCGACAGGTTTCCCGATTGCTAAAATTGCGGCCAAACTTGCTGTCGGTTATACCCTAGATGAATTGAAAAATGACATCACAGGTGGCGTAACCCCTGCTTCATTTGAGCCTTCAATCGACTATGTCGTGACTAAGATTCCTCGCTTTAACTTCGAGAAATTCCCGCAAGCTGAAGCAATCTTGACCACACAGATGAAATCTGTCGGTGAAGTGATGGCGATTGGTCGTAACTTCCAAGAGTCTGTGCAAAAAGCACTTCGCGGTCTTGAAGTGGGTGTCTGCGGCTTTGATGAACAAATCGAAGTTGGTGCAGAAGGCGCTAAAGATAAGATTCTACAAGAACTCAAAGTACCAGGTCCTGAACGTATCTGGTATGTGGCTGATGCATTCCGTCATGGCTTTAGCTTAGATGAAGTCTTTGCGGCAACCAATATTGACCGTTGGTTCTTGATCCAAATTGAAGACATTATCAAAACTGAAGAACAGATTAAAACTTTAGGCTTTGGTGATTTAAATGCGGATAATATCCGTGCATTTAAACGCAAAGGCTTATCTGATCTTCGCATTGGTAACTTGATGGGGATTTCACAAAAACAATTCCGTAAGCAACGTTGGAACTTGGGCGTTTACCCAGTTTACAAACGTGTTGATACCTGTGCGGCTGAGTTTGAATCAGACACCGCCTACATGTACTCCACTTATGATGAAGAGTGTGAATCAAACCCATCTGACAAAGATAAGATCATGGTTATCGGTGGTGGTCCAAACCGAATCGGCCAAGGGATTGAGTTTGACTATTGCTGCGTACATGCCGCACTCGCGATGCGCGAAGATGGTTATGAAACCATCATGGTCAACTGTAACCCTGAAACTGTTTCGACTGACTATGACACTTCTGATCGCCTCTACTTTGAACCGATCACTCTTGAAGATGTATTGGAAATCGTGCGTACTGAGAAGCCAAAAGGCATTATCGTACAGTACGGCGGTCAAACACCGCTTAAATTAGCACGTGCGCTTGAAGAAGCCGGTGCACCGATCATCGGAACATCTCCGGATGCGATTGATCGCGCCGAAGACCGTGAACGCTTCCAGCAAATGATCCAACGCTTGCAACTTCGCCAACCGAAAAACAGCATCGTTAAATCTGCTGAAGAAGGCATGGCTGAAGCTTCAAAAGTCGGCTATCCACTGGTTGTTCGTCCATCTTATGTATTGGGTGGTCGCGCAATGGAAATCGTCTATAACGATGATGAACTCAAACGCTATCTCCGTGATGCGGTACAAGCATCCAACGAAGCGCCAGTTCTACTCGATCACTTCTTAGATGATGCGATTGAAGTGGACGTTGACTGTGTTTCTGATGGTAAAGATGTGGTGATTGGCGGCATTATGCAGCATATCGAACAAGCGGGTATTCACTCAGGTGACTCTGCATGTTCAATTCCACCATATTCATTATCTGAAGAAATTCAGGATGAGATGCGTCGTCAAACTGTTGCCATGGCCAAAGAGCTTGGCGTCATTGGTTTGATGAACGTCCAGTTTGCAGTGAAAGGTGACGAGGTTTATATCCTTGAAGTGAATCCACGTGCATCAAGAACGGTACCTTTCGTTTCTAAATGCATCGGTGAATCACTAGCCAAAGTCGCCTCACGCTGTATGGCAGGCCAATCATTGGCTTCTCAAGGCTTTACCAAAGAAATCATTCCAACACATTTCTCAGTGAAAGAAGCTGTATTCCCATTCAGCAAATTCCCTGGTGTTGATCCAGTGCTTGGGCCTGAAATGAAATCTACAGGTGAAGTCATGGGTGTCGGCAAATCGTTCGGCGAAGCGTTCTATAAAGCAGTTCTCGGTTCCAACGAACGTCTCCCTGGCAAGCCAACTGAAGGTGAAATCAAGCATGCATTTATCTCAGTGCGTGATTCTGATAAACCGCATGTTGCTGCGATTGCACAGAAACTGGTGGACTATGGCTTTAAATTGATCGCGACTGGTGGTACGCATCAAGAGATCGTTAAAGCAGGCATCCAATGTGAACGTGTCAATAAAGTGACAGAGGGCCGCCCTCATATTGTAGACCGCTTGAAAAATGGGGAAGTTCACCTCATTATCAATACTTCTGAAGGTAAACAAGCGCAGCAGGATTCATTCTCAATCCGTCGCTCTGCATTACAAGGTAAAGTGTATTACACCACGACCTTGAATGGTGCAGATGCGGTATGTCAAGCATTGGCTATTCAATTGCCAATGGATGTATACCGTTTGCAAGATTTACACACTGTAGATTAATCTAACGCCGATCAATCCCGCTACTTTGATCGGTGGCGGGATTTTTTCATTTATAAACCTATATTTTTTTACATTATAATGTGAGGGACAACAATGCAACGTTATCCTATGACGCCTGAAGGCAAAGTTGCCTTAGAGAAAGAATTACAGCAACTCAAGTCTGTAGATCGTCCACGTATTATTCAAGCGATTGCTGAAGCACGTGAACATGGGGACTTAAAAGAAAACGCGGAGTATCATGCTGCGCGTGAACAACAGGGGTTCTGTGAAGGCCGTATCCAAGATATCGAAGGCAAATTGGGTGCAGCCCAAGTTATTGATATCGCCGACCTTGAGCACAATGGTCGTGTCGTATTCGGTGTCACGGTGAGCATCGAAAACCTAGACACCGAAGAGCAAAAGACTTACAAGATCGTTGGTGATGATGAAGCTGACTTTAAGATCAATAAAATCTCAGTGAACTCTCCGATCGCACGTGGTCTACTCGGTAAATACGAAGGTGATGATGTCAAAATCACCACGCCACAAGGTGAAGTTGAATACGAAGTGGTTAAAGTCGAATACATCTAATCTGCTGATGTTGAAAACATAGATATGAAGCTGACGTCGCTTACAACAATAGACGTCAGCTGAATTTAGGGCTGATTGATCAGCCCTTTTTTATGACTGCGAAAAGTAGAAAATTATAAAAAGTTAAATGGCAAAGTTAAGCGCTCAATGATACTGACTAAGCTACATTCTCAGCTGAATAATGTGCAGCCAACCACATAAATATCATTGAGGACTAAATATATTATCCTTATGAATTTACTGGGTTTTATATTAATGAATTACAGGTTATGATCAAGGGATAGGCAGTGCAATGTGATGGATATATTGATCCAGCCTTAGGTGGTTCGCAATAACAATCAGGAGAGTTTCGCATGACATATCAACATATTTTGGTACCTATCGATGGTTCAGAAACAGCTTTGGCTGTGGTGAAGCACGCGGCAGACCTCGCTAAAACATACAATGCTAAAGTGACTGTGGTACAGGTCATGACACTTGATCCGTATATCGCTGCTGAGTATTTGGCGACGGGTCATACTAACCAGATGATCGATCGTGCACGCAATTTCATTCAAGACAATATCAATACCGCAAAAGAAAAATTTGCGGCTGAAGGGGTTGAAGTAGAAACCCACCTACTCGAAGGTGAAAATATTTATCGCACCATCGCCAGTGCAGCAACTGAACTCAATGCCGACCTCGTGGTCATCTGCTCACATGGCCGCAGCGGTATCAAAAAACTGATCTTAGGCAGTGTGGCGCAAAGTCTGATTGCTGAACTCGATGTTCCGGTACTCGTGGTCAAAAAATAAGTTATAGCGCGACTCACAAGCCTCTCCACAGTTTAATATTCAATTGTGCACAGGCTTAAAAAAACTCATCACAGTCAATGCTGTGATGAGTTTTTTCATTGTTGGTGTCTAATCTCTTTGGCGGTCACATCGCTTCAAGGCACCCAAGCAAAGCGTTTTAAATCCACCTTTGCAGCCACAACCGCGATTCCCTCTTGCATCAACTTAAGCTGCTGAATATTTTCGCCATTGGCATCTAACTTGTTCAAGCTCAATTTGGCTTGCGCGTTAATCACCCGATGCCAAGGCACAGTCGAATCTGCATCCAATTGTGCCAAAACACGCCCCACCATTCGTGCATGTCGAGGTAAGCCGGCCATTTTTGCAACTTGTCCATAAGTCGCAACTTTGGCATAGGGGATCGCAGCAACCACGGCAATGATCATCTGTGCCATTTCTTGTGTAGGTGACTGCTTTATTTCAGACATATACCCTCCTTCACTGCGACCCATCCATAGCACATGCACTCAGAGCATTAAAAATTTTCGGGATTTTCTAAGCGTTTCACTTCGACCGCTTTATCTGGTCGATGTAAGGTCGCAACGCCATCATCAGACATTTGGTCCATGATCGCTTCTGGTTTATAAATGGTGATGGTTTCATTGCCGTGAGCATCTTCACCCACGATATATTTAAAACCTTTACGATTCATTTTATGACATTGCCGTTGATACCACCCTTTAAAGCCTGTGGTTTCTTCATTCGGATTATAATAAAATGCGTTCATCACTGCTGGTAATCCCAAACCACAAACCACCCCAGATAACAATACACTAATAAAAGTATAGCCAATCAAGATACTGCTATATTCACGCAACTCTGGAATATTGGCCACTGCCAAGATCAGGGCTAAGGAAATTCCGCCACGCACCCCACCCCAAGATAAAATCACCAAACTTCCGTTATAACTCTTTTTGCGAAAAGAAGGGAAGAAAGTAAAAGATAAAAAATTGGCTGCAAAACGCGATAAATGCAATGCGATAAAGGCAAATATTCCACCCAAGATTAAGCTGCTGCTTAAATCTAAAATAAAGATTTCCAATCCGATCAGGGTAAATAAAAATGAATTAATAATCCCTTCAACAGTATGCCAGAAATGATTAACCTCTCGAATTTCACGCTCAGCTAAAATTTCTTTCCATTTATTACCGACGATTAAACCACCGATAACACATGCGATCGGCGCAGATGCATGGGCAAATAAAGCCACCAAATAGGAACCACATGCCAATAAGGCCGTGGTTAAGATTAATGATTCCATCTCATGCTTACCACGCAATAGACGCAGAATCCCGAGACCAAAACCCCAACCAATCACCACCGCCACTGCGATTTCATAAAGCAAGGTTTGCAAAGTCGCCAGTAAACTAAAGTGTTCGCCTTCCAACACATTGAGCAAGGTCATGAACACTGCAATACACATGGCATCGTTAAATAATGACTCACCTTCGAGCTTCACCATCAAGTGATGTGGTGCACGAACTGAACTTAGTACACCTTTCACCCCAATCGGATCGGTCGCCCCTAAGGCTGAACCGAGCAATAACAACACTAAAATGGGTACTGGATTGCCGATCAAATATTGAAAACCAAAAATCAAACCGCCAAAGAACACCGCACATAGTACTAAGGCAATCGTCGCCAATATCCCGATGGGTCGCCAATACACCCTTAAATCCGATACCTTAAATTTGAGTGCGGATGAGGTTAAAATAAAACAAATCACCCCATTGACGAGAAAATCATAGAAATCAATGTTTCGTACTGCTTCTTCAATATGGTGGATATTGATGGTAATAAATTGATTGCCATTGAGTAAACTGGCTCCCCACTGCAGTATAAAGACCAAGATTGCAGAAACGATCGGTACACCAATGGCTTGTGGAAAACCCAGTATTCGCTTATTAAAGATTGTTGTCGCAATGGATAATGCAAAAATTACGGTGAATACCTGAAGGAGAAAATAATTACCCATGTAAATCCTAATATCACTTTTTAATTTGAATAAAGTTGATATTCAATCTATTTAAAATTGAACGAACAGTTGTTTTCATACAAAACAGGGCAAGTTTACAAAAAAAATGCAAACAGGGTTTTAAAAAATTATTTTTTTTAACATAAAAAATCAAACACTCGGCGGAGTTGCTGCATCAACTGCACATGAGACAGCAACCTTCACGCAAAGAAGTCAGTTTTTATTTTAAGGATACATAAAGTAAGCAGAAAAGATAATGCAAGTTCAGTGGTAAACTGGTGGGTTTTCTCGCGTGGACTCATTCGGCATCCGTCCACGCTCGATATACGTATCAACATCCTTCTTCAAGCACTTCGCGACATCGACTTAAACTTGGCCTTGAAAGGTATCACACCGTTCAATATCGCCATTTTGAAGACCAGTCTGGAACCATTGCATACGTTGTGCGCTGCTGCCATGGGTAAAGCTATCCGGCACCACTTGGCCTCGCGCTCGTTTCTGTAAGTAATCATCGCCAATTTTATGCGCTGCATCCATCGCCACTTCAACATCACCTGGCTGTAAGAACTGTGTTCGTTGTTGAGTGCGATAGGCCCAGACCCCCGCCAGACAATCGGCCTGTAACTCTAAGGCCACAGAAAGTTGATTGGCTTGCTTTTGACTCGACTGGCGTTTCATTTTTTCAACCTGAGTTGAAATGCCCAAGAGGTTTTGGACGTGATGCCCAACTTCATGCGCCAACACATAGGCTTGTGCAAACTCACCTGCTTGATTTTGGGTGATGCGCTGAGCAGTATTCTGATCTTTTTGAATCCCTAACTGTTGGTGCATCTCTTGGAAGAAGGTCGTGTCGATATAAATTTTCTGATCTGCTGGACAATAAAATGGCCCCATCGCAGACTCAGCTGAACCACATCCCGAGTTGACAACACCACTAAACATGACCAGTTTCGGTTGACGATACTGTGCACCCTGTTGGCGAAAAATGTCGCTCCAAGTGTCCTCGGTATCTGCCAATATGGTGGCAACAAAGCTGGCCACCTCTTTTTGTTCCGCTGTTTGCGCCGATGGCTTGGCATCTGCGCTTTGGCGTTGGGTCTGTTGCTGGATTTGCTGTGTGGCTTGATAAGCCTGCTGTGGATCAACGCCAAAAAATTTCCATGCCACAAAAGCCACAACCAGTCCTAAAATACTCAGCCCACCAGTCTTTGCCCCCACACCACGACGATCTTCAATATTTCCACTCTCACGACGGCCTTTCCACTGCATATCCCACCCCACTTACAAGTTATACTTTTGTTATCTATAAAAGATTTAAATTTATTTAACCACACTATCAGCAAAGATAAATTCAAAAAATCATTCAAAACATAAGATGGCGAGTAGAAGTAGGGAGAATGCTCAAGATCTTGAGCAAAATGTTCAGGCAAAATGCATCGATGTTATGTTTGAATCGCATATTGTTACTGACATAAAAAAAAATAATCCCGTACAATATATGCCATTCAAAGACACAACGTCGTCAATCGACTTGGTAAAAATCGGAATAATTCATGAGTAACCTTGATTCACGCCCGATCATTCTGACTGGGGACCGTCCAACTGGACAATTACACTTAGGACATTTTGTTGGCTCTTTACGTTCACGTGTAGGTCTACAAGATTCACATCACCAACACTTACTCTTGGCCGATGCACAAGCCTTGACAGATAATGCAGATAACTTTGAAAAAGTACGTCGTAACATTATTGAAGTGGCCACAGACTATTTAGCAGTCGGAATCGACCCAACAAAAACTACGATTTGTATCCAATCATGCTTACCGGCGTTGAATGAGCTGACCATGCTCTATCTCAACTTCGTGACAGTATCTCGTTTGGAACGCAACCCAACCATTAAAGCTGAAATTCAATTACGTGGCTTTGAGCGCGACATTCCAGCCGGTTTCTTGTGTTATCCAATCGCTCAAGCGGCAGACATTACTGCATTTAAAGCGACTGTCGTTCCTGTAGGCGATGACCAGATTCCAATGATTGAGCAAACCAATGAAGTGGTGCGTCGTATCAATCGTCAAATTGGCCATGATGTGCTTCCTGAATGCCAAGCTTTACTCTCAAACATGAGCCGTTTACCCGGCTTCGATGGTAAAGCCAAAATGTCAAAATCTTTGGGCAACACTATCGTATTAGATGCCTCAGACAAAGACATTAAGAAAGCCGTAAATGCCATGTATACCGATCCAAATCACTTAAGAATTGAAGATCCGGGTCAAGTTGAAGGCAATATTGTATTCACTTATCTTGATGCTTTTGATCCAAATAAAGAAGAAGTCGCAGCTTTAAAAGAACATTATCGTCGCGGCGGTCTAGGTGATGGTACGGTTAAAAAACGTCTCGAATCTGTTCTTAAAGAATTGATTGGTCCGATCCGTGAACGACGTATTGAGTTGGCCAAAGATCCTGACTACATCATGGATATTTTACGTGCAGGCACAGACAAATGCCGTGATATCACGCAAGAGACACTCGATGAAGTTAAAACAGGTTTGGGCGTATTTAGATTCTAAAGACAGCACAATCAAAAAAAAGGCCTTTTAAATAAAGGCCTTTTTTTGATTTATTTAAGTGAGAATTTTGACCAACTTATTGAAATTAACGTGAATTAACACTTATTAACGTGAATACCAATGAATGAAAAAACCAAGTTGATATGATTTAAAAACGGTTATGAACTCCCCCGAACTTCATAACTCGCAACTTAACCGAAGCTGTGAAAGCAGGTTCGTTGTTCTGCGCAATGATCACCCCAATCATTGCGTATTTTTTTGCCTGAATTCTGATGCTCACTGAACATAAATGAAGAGTTGTTGTTTAAACTTCCCGCTTCTGAGTTTGAGTCCAAGCTTAGGTTTGAAAGCAGTCGGTCTTAGCGATATATGTTGCTTTACAATCCTCTCATAATTTGGCGATTTAAATCCTTTGATCCATTTTAATTCAATTGTGATTATTTAACTCATCCATACTGAACTATATATAGCGAATAAAAACAATAAATACAAGCAATTGAATAACATTTAATATCTTACACTTATCCTGCTTTACTAAGCTCAAAGTATTGATTTATATTGACATTAAAATATAAACTGTTGCAAAAAACACCTGTGACCGATAAAATCAAATCGATTTTAAATATGCTTTTATTTTTATTCTAAAATTTCAATCACTTAGTTTATATAAGTTTGATTAGATAATTTTCTATCGATAGCGTCTATATCGAAAATAATACCAGTTGATTATTTATATAATGTTATGGGAATTATTTATTGAACCCGCCAATCTTTTTTTTAGTATCAGTCTCTGCCTGATGTTCATGCTTGGTCTCATCGAATGCTTACTGATGATATTCGGTTCAACCAGCCAAGGTCTGCTCGATCAATTTATTCCAGAACAAATACAAAGTGGGCACCAACTGCATATCGATCTAGATCTTGATGGCAATATTTTTCTACAATTGCTCGATTGGCTCTATGTAGGCCGCATCCCCATGTTGGTTTGGTTCATTATCTTTCTCACGGTATATGGCTTATTCGGCTTCAGCGTTCAAGCGATCTATTATCATTTTAGTCAGAGTTATTTACCGATCTGGCTCATCGCGCCGGCAAGTTTGATTTTATCGATGCCACTGATCCGTATCAATGCCAGTTGGATCGCCAAAGTCTTACCCAAAGATGAAACCACTGCGATTCATAGCGAAGAATTAATTGGCCGCCAAGCGCAGATTATCTTAGGTGATGCACATATCAACTATCCAGCCCAAGCCAAAGTAACGGATCAATTTGGTCTGACGCACTATATTTTAGTTGAACCTGAAACAGACGTGATCTTTAAACAAGGTCAAACCGTCATTCTGACGCAGAAAACCACGATTGGCTTTAAAGCCATTTTGAATCTCATTTAAATTTATCATAAGTAAGAGAAAACAAGATGTTTAGTGATTCCTTATATCAAATCATTGTCTTTGCAGGGATTATACTCACCGCCTTGGTGGTTATTGGGGTGATTGTCGCCCGACTCTATAAAAGATCAAGCAAGGAAGTTTCTTTTGTTCGTACCGGTTTTGGTGGCGAGAAAGTGATTTTAGGTGGTGGTGCGATCGTACTGCCAGTATTACATGAAGTGATTCCCGTCAACATGAACACCCTACGTTTAGAGGTTAAACGTGCTGCTGATCAAGCACTGATTACCCGTGACCGTATGCGTGTCGATGTGATGGCAGAGTTTTATGTTCGAGTTAAACCGACCGCTGAATCGATCGCAACCGCTGCTCAGACATTGGGTCAAAAAACCATGTCACCGCAAGAGTTAAAAGATTTGGTTGAAGGTAAGTTTGTTGATTCATTGCGTTCTGTTGCTGCTGAAATGGCGATGGAAGAATTACATGAAAAACGCGTCGACTTTGTACAAAAAGTTCAACAAGTGGTCTCTGAAGACTTGTTCAAAAATGGACTAGAACTTGAAACTGTTTCTTTGACAGGTCTCGATCAAACCAGTTTCGAATACTTCAACCCTCAAAATGCATTCGATGCCGAAGGTCTCACCAAGCTGACTGAAACAATTGAAGATCGTCGTAAAAAACGTAATGATATTGAACAAGATGCAGATCTAGCGATCAAAACAAAGAACTTACAAACCGAACAATCGCGCCTACAAATTTTGCGTGAAGAAGAATACGCCAAGCTGCAACAAGAACGTGAAATCTCAGTACGTCGTGCTGAGCAACTTTCTGAAATCGCGACCCAAGAAGCATCTAAAAAACGCGAAGCTGAAGAAGCTCAAATTGCAGCAGAACGTGAAGTTGAACTCAAACGTATTGCCTCTGCACGTGATGTCGAAAATGAAAATATTTTGAAATCCCAACTGGTGCAAAAAGCGCAAGTTGAACAAAAGAAAACTATTGAACTCGCAGAGCAAGATCGTGCGATTGCCATCGCTGAAAAATCCCGTGCCGAGTCTGAGGCCAAAGCCCTCGCCGACCAAGCGCGTGCTCAAGCGGTAAAAGCCGAAGAGGAAGTATTAACTGTTCGTGAAACTCAACGTGCTGAACGTGCTAAAGCGGTTGACTTGGTTGCGGCCAAACAAGAAGCTGAAAAAGATGCGATTGCGATCACTGTTGCTGCTGAGGCCGGTAAAAAAGCCGCAGTTGATGAAGCGGATGCGATTCGTATTAGTGCTGAAGCTGACGCTGAGAAAGTGCGCTTAAAAGCCAAAGGTGAAGCGGATGCGAAAATCCTGCTTGCCGAAGCACTTGAAAAGCAATATCAAGTTGATGCTGAAGGGACACGTGCAGTCAACGAAGCCAATAATATTCTCTCGACTGAACAGGTTGAAATGCAAGTTCGCTTGGCATTGATCAAATTCCTACCTGAAATTATTCGTGAAAGTGTTAAACCGATGGAGAATATTGATGATATTAAAATTCTTCAAGTCAATGGTTTAAACGGCATGGGTGCGACCTCAGTAAGTGCCGGCGAAGGTGCTGAATCGGGTCAAGTGGCGCTCTCTGATCAAGTGGTCAACAGTGCACTCCGTTATCGCTCACAAGCACCTTTAATTGATAGCTTGATGAATGAGTTAGGCATTAACGGTGGCGATATCAATGGGCTTACTCAAAACCTTAAAGCCAAAGACACGTCAAACCCAAGTAATTCGTAACTCAATATTCACGTCAACGACATAGGTCTGCTCAAGACCTTTGTCGTCCTTCACCTTTCCCCTTCAGATTCATTGAACATTCCCCTCACTCCCCTCATCGTCATAGACGACAAGCCCTCAAGAAGAGTAGAAAAAACCAACCAAACTCAGCACAGCATCAGTACTAGCGTTTTGAACACTACATTGATGCGGCATGAATAGTGCAGCAATTCAATTTATCTTGCGTCAAAACCAACAACCAATAAC
>JASLIY010000096.1 GCA_030152675.1 Acinetobacter sp. | reverse complement strand
TAAAAATACTGCAATCAAATGGTTAGACAAACGTACCAACACTGAGTACCGCATCAACATCGTCGACACCCCGGGACACGCCGACTTCGGTGGCGAAGTTGAACGTGTAATGTCGATGGTTGACTGTGTATTGTTGCTTGTTGACTCTCAAGAAGGTCCAATGCCACAAACACGTTTTGTAACGCAAAAAGCGTTCGCACGTGGTCTTAAACCAATCGTCATCATCAACAAAGTCGACAAGCCAAGTGCTCGTCCAGACTGGGTAATCGACCAAGTATTTGACTTGTTTGATAGCTTGGGCGCGACTGATGAGCAATTGGATTTCCCAATCGTTTACGCTTCAGGTCTACGTGGTGTTGCTGGTCCTTCACCAGAAGAACTTGCTGAAGACATGACACCGTTGTATGAAACTATCGTTGACATCGTTGAACCACCAGCAGTTGATGTTGATGGTCCATTCCAAATGCAAATTTCTTCACTTGATTACAACAGCTTCGTGGGTGTGATCGGGGTTGGCCGTATCCAACGTGGTTCGGTTAAAACCAATACTCCTGTGACTGTGATCGACAAAGAAGGCAAATCACGTAACGGCCGTATCCTTAAAATCATGGGTTACCATGGTCTAGATCGTATTGATGTTGACTCTGCTTCTGCTGGTGACATCGTATGTATCACAGGTATTGATGCATTAAACATTTCTGACACGATTTGTGATCCTAAAAATGTTGAAGCATTGCCTGCATTGTCTGTTGATGAACCAACCGTATCGATGACATTCCAAGTCAACAACTCACCATTCGCAGGCCGTGAAGGTAAGTTCGTGACTTCACGTAATATCCGTGAACGTCTAGATCGCGAATTGATCCACAACGTGGCATTGCGTGTTGAAGACACTGACAGTCCAGACCGTTTCAAAGTTTCTGGTCGTGGTGAGTTGCATCTTTCTGTATTGATTGAAAACATGCGTCGTGAAGGCTTCGAGATGGGTGTATCTCGTCCGCAAGTGATCATGAAAGAAATCGACGGTGTGATGCAAGAACCGTATGAAAACGTGACTTTTGATATTGAAGAACAACATCAAGGTCCGATCATGGAACAAATGGGTAACCGTAAAGGCGAACTCACCAATATGGAAGTTGACGGTAAAGGCCGTATCCGTATTGAAGCGACTGTTCCATCACGTGGTTTGATTGGCTTCCGTTCAGAATTCTTGACCTTGACTTCAGGTACAGGGATCATGACTTCAAGCTTCTCTCACTACGGCACTGCGAAACAAGGTGCTGTAGCGAAGCGTCAAAACGGTGTGTTGATCTCTATGGTTAACGGTACTTGCTTGGCATTTGCTTTGTTCACATTGCAAGATCGTGGTCGTCTATTTGCTGAACCACAACTTGAAGTGTATGAAGGCATGATCGTGGGTATGAACTCACGTTCTGACGACATGGTGGTGAACCCAACTAAAGCGAAACAGTTAACGAACATGCGTGCTTCTGGTACGGATGAAGCGTTAACCTTGACGCCAGCGATCCGCTTTACACTTGAACAAGCACTTGAGTTCATCGAAGATGACGAACTTGTTGAAGTTACACCGAAGTCTGTACGTATCCGTAAAAAATTCTTAACTGAAAACGATCGTAAACGCGCTTCACGTAGCGGTAGCTAATCCAAAAGAATTGACCCTCGGGTGAATTCAAGCTGCGACTTAACTTAAGTCGCAGTTTTTTTTATTTTATAAAAAGACTGATTTTTTAATATTGATTGAAAAAGTGTTGCTTATAAAAGAAATATGAAAAAAAACACAACAAAACATTCCAAAATTTTAAAAACCGAGTAAATTAGCAGGAATTGACTAAAGATAAATAAAGTATACTTTGTCACATAAATAAAGCGTATAAATTCTGGAGTGTATACATGAGTATTATGCAAGAGTTCCGCGAATTCGCGGTAAAAGGCAACATGATTGATTTGGCTGTCGGGGTCATCATCGGTGGTGCTTTTGGTAAAATCGTTGACTCATTGGTCAAAGACATCATCATGCCGATTATCAGTGTGATTACGGGTGGCGGTGTTGATTTCACTCAAAAATTCTTAGTTCTTGGCGATAACCCAAATGACTTACAGTCACTTGATGAACTGACTAAAGCGGGCATTAACGTTTTAACCTATGGTAACTTCGTCACCATCCTCTTGAACTTCATCATCTTGGCATGGGTGGTCTTCTTGATGGTGAAACTGGTCAATCGTATGCGCCGTAAACAAGAAGAAGCTGAGCCAGCTCCAGCGCCAACACCTGAAGATATTCAATTGTTACGTGAAATCCGTGATGAAATGAAAAAGCGTTAAGCCTTTAACATTCAAGCGATTTAGACCAATTGTTTGAATAAGCTATTTGAATGCTGAATCAAAAATGCGACCCAATCGGTCGCATTTTTTGTGGGAGAATTTCAGCTGATTCGTTATCTGCATGGGGAAATATGGGAATTAAAACTCCATACGGAATTTAATCTCGATCAGATGAAAGCCAAACTGGCTTTTGATCGGCCCATGCAAGACTCGTTCTGCTGCTGTAAAAACCAAGCGATCAATCACGGGCACCAATTGGCCTTTTTTAACCTCACCGAGTTCACCCCCTCTGCTGGCTGAGTTACAGGTGGAATGCATTTTGGCGATCTTGGCAAACTCTGTACCCGAGAGAATCTTTTGTTTTAACTGTTCTGCAAAGTCTTTGTCTTTCACCAAGATATGTCGAACGATTGCGGTTTTCATCAATATTATCCTCTCTACCTGACTGCGGTAATCACTTTAGTTGTGTTGCTTTGTTGAACATTGCTGTGCTTTCGAGGCATCACTGTGGTTTAGGCGGCAAGATCTAAGCTTATACTTTCTGCAGCGCTTGGCATTCAGGGCAGTAGACACTGGCACGTTGTCCAAGCTTGATGTTTTGTAAGGTGGTTTCACAGTTGACGCACATTTCACCGGCACGTCCATAGGCCAATAAGGTCTGTTGGAAATAACCATTTTCACCCATGGCATTGCTGTAATCACGTAAGGTTGAACCACCTAAATCAATCGCTTGCTTGAGGATGCGCTTGATCTCAAGCACCAACAATTCAATTTGCTGCAGACTCAGACTCGATGCCGGCTGCGCTGGATGAATGCCCAAATGAAATAAGCATTCAGTTGCATAGATATTGCCCACGCCGACCACGACATGGTTGTCCATCACAGCAACTTTTATGCCGACCTTTTTGTTTTTGAGTTTATCCGCTAAATAGGCGGCATTAAATTGATCACTGAGCGGTTCTGGGCCTAAGGGCTGGAGTAACTTGGCTTGATGTTGCTCATCCAACCACAAGATGCAGCCAAAACGTCGTGGATCATGATAGCGCAATTCGATGTCTTCAAAGCGAATGATCAGATGATCGTGCTTACGTAATTCATGGCTCGCATCACAGAGCCGAAAACTGCCGGACATGCCCAAATGCCATAGCATCGTATCCTGTTCAAATTCAGCCAAAATATATTTAGAGCGTCGACTAAGCCGCAGGAGCTTCTGGCCCTTGAGTTTGTGCAGATCATCGGGAATCGGCCAACGTAACCGCGATTCACGCACTTCAACATCGATCACCTGTTGTTGAATTAAAGGCAATAGACTGGTTTTGGTGGTTTCTACTTCGGGTAACTCAGGCATAGATCACTCAAGCTTTAAATAGAGAAAATTCACGCTATTTTAGGCGAGATAGCGCGATCTATAAAGGTATCTCGCCAACGCTGTCAAAAATACAATAAGATATGAAACACATGACAAAAATAGCAGCTTGAATATCTTCAAGGCTAGCCGGTGTCGATCTGCAGGTGATCCTCAGAGCAGCCTAAAATAAATCATCACTGAACAGGATGTGAGCATGGCAAAACTATTTCAACCGATTCAATTTGGGTCGTTAAGGCTCAACAATAAAATTATCATTGCACCAATGTGTCAGTATTCTGCAACAGATCAGGGCGTGGTGAGCTTTTGGCATCAACAGCAATGGGCCAGTTATGCACTTTCAGGTGCTGGCTTGGCGATTGTTGAAGCCACCGCTGTCAGTGCAGCAGGGCGAATCAGTTATGCCGACGTGGGATTATGGAATGATCAACAACGTGACCACATTCGAGAAATCTTAAATCAGATCAAAGTGTTCTCACCGATGCCATTTGCAGTACAACTGGCGCATGCCGGTCGTAAAGCCTCGACCGATAAGCCATGGTTAGGCAAGCAACAATTGTCAGCAGACGATGATCATGGTTGGCAGACAGTATCCGCCAGTGAATTGCCTTTCGATCCGCAGGATCACGCCCCACATGCACTGACCCAAGAGGAGATCGGGCAGATCATTCAGGATTTTGCCCAAGCGGCACAACGCGCCTTCGAGGCCGGTTTTGACTTGATTGAATTACATGCTGCACATGGTTACTTGTTGCATCAGTTTATGTCGCCTTTATCCAATCAGCGTGATGATGCTTATGGTGGCAGTCTAGAAAATCGAATTCGTCTGACCTTGGACGTGTTTAACGCCATGCAACAGCAGTTGCCAGAGGGTTTTCCAATTGGGGTACGGATCTCGGCCCAAGATTGGGTCGAGGCGGGGTGGAGTGTTGCTGAGTCGATTGAGTTATCACGACAATTACAAGCCGCGGGTGCGGTATATATTCATGTTTCCTCGGGTGGCTTGGATATTCGCCAACAGATTCAATTGGGGCCTAATTATCAAGTCAGCTTTGCAGCACAGATCAAACAGCAGCTTGAGATTCCAGTGATTGCTGTGGGTTTAATCACTGAACCAGAACAAGCTGAACAGATCTTAGCAACTGAACAGGCCGATGCGATCGGGTTGGCGCGTGCCATGTTATATAACCCGCGTTGGCCATGGCATGCCGCTGCTGCACTCGGCGAACAGATCGAGATTGCACCGCAGTATTTACGCTGTCAGCCACACCAGTATAAAAATTTATTTCAGCCCTTTGGTGCACTCGATCTCTAAGCTGCAAACCAATCCGCAATAAATAAAAAACTGCACCATCCAAACTATGGAGGGTGCAGTTTTTTCAGGGCTTGCGAGTACAGTGATCAAGCCGATGTAAATCGACTCGATCTCGAGATTATTTTTTCACTGCCGCTTTGCTTTGTTCAGCAATCAGTTTATTCACCAGTTCTAAACTTTCTTTGGCCTGCGGGACATTTTGCTCGGCCAAAGCGGTATAAATTTTCTTGGCTTCAGGCAGGTTTTGTTCGGTGATATTGCCATTGACGAACATATTGCCGATGGCCATTAGGGCTGGAATATAACCTTTGACCCCAAGGTCTTTAATATTGTTCAACCCTTGTTCGACCAGTTTGGTATTTTTTTGCACAATGCCTTGGCTAATATCGTAGAGTGCTTTGGCATGTAAGGCTTGATAATTACCTTGTTTTAATAGGGGATCGAGTTTTTGTAATGCCAGTTTATCGGATTGTGCTGTACCTTCGGCAAACAACAATACTGCCAGTTCAACCGTAGCGTCATTAAAACCTTGAGCAGATGCTTTTTCTAGGTATTGACGGGATTTTTTATCGTCTTTTTTTAGCCCCAATCCACCAGTGGCGTAGTTTTGTGCCAAGACATAATTGGCAATGGAGTAACCTTTTTCTCCTGCTTGTTCATAGTATTTGGCTGCTTTGGCATTGTTCTGTGGGGTTCCTTTGCCCACTTGGTTGAGATAGGCAAGATTGTAAAGCGCTTGTGCATTACCGCTTTTGGCGAGGCGCTCAAGTTCTTGATAGGCCGCAGTAAAGTTATTGGCTTGGATCAGTGTTTGTACTTTGGCAAAGGCAGGATCAATGGCGGGACTGTTATTGATCACTGAGTTTGTCGCTGCAGTATTTTGGGGATTTGCGGCAGGGGCGGCAAAACTGCTGATATTGGCCGCTGTAATCAAGCTGGCGAGTATAATTTTCTTCATATGAGGTTCTCAATTTCTTTTCATGTCATTGTTGATGTTGTGGCATTCCATTGATGCTTTTTCAAATGATATTCAAATCAACTTGTATTTAGTCTAGCGCCCATCTGCGGATAATTTCAACGTTGATGTGGTGAATATTTTCATTTCAAGTGGCGATTCCGGTGAAACATACAATCATTTAAGCGAAAGTGCCGAAGCACTCGTCAGATCGAAGGCCTAAACGTATCGTTTAGTTTTAAATCTGACTGTGCTTTGAGATTCCGAGTGTGGGTTGAGCTTTGACAAGCTTAAAAGATTTGAGCCTCTTATTTGAACTGAGCTTTTGAATCGTGCTTTTGAATCTAAGTTTTGAGCCGAGTCTTTGAGTTTATTGCTCGAGTTGATCGAGCATTTTATCCAATTCATCCGCGGGAATCGCACCTGAGAGGCGGGTACCATCTTTTAGAAATAAAGTCGGTGTGCCAGTGATCTCTAATGTTTTGGCAAGTTCAATATTCTTTTCAATCGGGGTTTCACAGCTGTCTTTTGCGGACGGTTGTTTTTTATTGACGGTGTAATCTGTCCATGCCTGAGCGGGTTTTTTAGAACACCAGATCTGCTTGGAAATACGTTCTGCATTGGGGTGTAATTCTTTCAACGGCATCATAAATAAATAGAGCGTCACATTATTGAGTTTTGCCAATTCTAATTCGAGTTTTTGACAGTAAGGGCAATCGGGATCACTAAATAAATAAATCACGCGTTTGCCATTGCCTTTCACCTGTTTGATGGCTTGATTCAAAGGCAGTTGTTTAACATCGATGCGTTTAAGAATTTGCTCACGCTCTTCGGTAAGATTTTTTTGTTCAGGTAGGTCAATTAAACTCCCCACCATAAAGTAACGACCTTGTTCATTGGTGTACACAATCCGCCCCCCCATATAGACCTCATAAATATCCGGCAATGGCGTGCGATGAATGGATTTTGCGGGCATGTCTGGAAAGTTTTTTTGCAAATTTTTTTCTAAGCTTTGAATATCCGCTTGCGCTGTCGTGATGCTGAATATCGCCAAGCTGAGTAAAGTGAACCAAGTTTTCATATACATACTCTAATAAACACATCGCGCTATCTTAAGCAGCGAATTAAAAATAAATAGAACATCAATGTATCACAACAAAGTAGTTCTGCTTTGTATTGCGTAAAGCATTTGATGGACCAGATCGGGACTGCTTTGACCATTTTATCTGGACATTTTAAGTCAGTTTTAAACCTTATGAAATATGACAGTTTGATTAATAAAAAACAGAAAAGAGTTGTTAGTTTTTATACCTAGCGTTAAAAAGTGTTAAAAAAATATTAATAATATATGTCTCGTATTTTTAAAAATATATTATCCAAAAGGTAAAAAATCAAAATTAAGCGATTCATATCACACTATTTTTAAGATAAATCACCGGTTAAATAACTATTCGGTGTTCAGGCGAATATTTTTTTGGTGATGATTGGTTTTTAAAAAAATGGGTGACCTTTTGTAGATAAATATGACTTTTTGAGAAATATACTATGAATAAAGTTTATAAGTGTGTGTGGAATGCAGCACTAGGCGTATGGTCCGTTGCATCGGAATTGGCCAGTGCAAAGAAGAAAACCAAATCATCTGTAGCTTTAAATGCGACGGATAATTCCTCTAAATCTATGATACAAAAAGTTGTTCTGCTTACAGCCATCGCATCTCTTGGCGGGGTATCAACATCGGCTTATTCTGTTGCTGTGCATGCCGAAGAGACAAACTCAACGGGCCGACTCTTCATGGAAAATGTTGAGTTTTGGAAGCTTTTGACCAATGGGATGTACAACTCAAGTCTTAATGATCAAGGCTATGCCACAGGCGGTGCTATTTATCTCGGTAGCGGCTCAAACGCAAATAATGGCAGTTTAGCATTCGGTACAAACGCAACTGCAATCTATGCCAATAGTATGGCAGGTGCGACCTCAGTGGGTTCATCGGCCTATAGTCAAGGAGGGGGCACGGCTGTGGGCTCTGCATCTGCGGCTTCAAACTCTGCTGTAGCGCTTGGTCGAAATGCTTTGGCCGATAAACAATCGGTGGCGATTGGGCGAGGCGCTGCTGCGCAAGCTGAATCGAGCATTGCGATCGGGCGCTCCGCGCATGCAACAGCCTCAAACAGTGTTGCGATCGGGAATAATTCTTCTGTATCACAAGAGGATACCGTGTCCTTTGGTCATGCGGACTTGCAACGAAAGCTCACCAATGTTGCCAAAGGTCAGGTTTCAAGTACTTCTGTCGATGCGATCAATGGCAGTCAGTTGTATAGCTCAAATCTTACTGTAGCGGGTGCCTTGGGTGGCGGCTCAACCGTCGATGCCAACGGCAATATCACTGCGCCAAACTATAGCGTCGATGGTAAAAGCGTGAATAACGTTGGCGATGCGATCAGCAATGTCGATGGCCGTGTTACCACCAATAGCAATAACATTAGCACCAATACCAGCAATATTGCGGGCAATACCAAGAACATCACTGATAACACCACCAATATTACCAACCTCAATAAGACCTTAAGCGATGGCG
>JASLIY010000229.1 GCA_030152675.1 Acinetobacter sp. | reverse complement strand
TATTTGGGTGGCGTATTCTACTCAATCAGTGCACTCAGCCCTTTTTGGCAAAACCTATCGTCGGTCAATCCCATCGTTTATATGGTTAATGCCTTCCGCTACGGTATCTTAGGCCATAGCGATGTCAATGTGGCGATTTCACTCTTGGTCATCACCCTATTCTGCGCTGTGCTCTATGGCATTGCGTATTATTTACTTGCTCGCGGTTCAGGAATGAACGAATAATGACTGTTGAAGACTCCTTATTGGGCCAAGACACCCAATACCCCAACCAATATCAACCTGATATTTTATTTCCAATCTCACGCCAACAAGCGCGTGAGCCGTATGCGCATGTCGAAGGCATCTATCAGGGTCAAGATTGGTGGCATATTTTCGAAATTTCGTGGCTCAATGCCTTTGGTATTCCACAAGTTGCTATTGGGCGGATGAGTTTACCGGCATCGTCACCCAACTTAATTGAATCAAAGTCACTCAAGTTGTATTTCAATAGTCTAAACTTTAGTCGTTTTGATTCCGAAGCAGCCTTTATAGAGACGGTAGAGCGTGATCTCTCCGCAGCTGCTGGAGCAGATGTCAGTTTAAGTTTGTTTCAAGTGGATCAACTCAATATTACTCAACCGATGGGACTCTGCATCGATCAGTTACAGCCACAGCGCTTATCTGAACATCCAGATGCCAGTTTGCTGTGCTTGGATGAGGATGTTGCCGATTCAGCAAGCTCAACGAATCACGAGATCCAACTTTATTCACATCTGCTTAGAAGTAATTGTCCAGTGACAGGACAACCAGATTGGGGAACATTATTCATTCGCTACCAAGGCAAAAAACCTTGTTATCGCAGTGTTTTAGCTTATATTATTTCCTATCGTCAGCATAACGGTTTCCATGAACAATGCGTGGAACAAATTTTTGCCGATCTATGGCAACAATTAAAACCTGAAAAACTGATGGTCTATGCAACATATACACGTCGTGGTGGATTGGACATTAATCCTTGCCGTGTATCGGATGCAGCATGGATGCCTAGCCCAATTCGATTGGCGCGACAATAAGATAAAATACTGAGGATAAGCTAATGTCATTTTTTGGTTTTGCACCCTCTGAGATGTTACTGAAAAACATTCAGACGGGGGTTGAGAAAAAAAATTCCAATGAACCACTTTACCCATTACGTGATCAAACTGCGTTATTGATCAATGATGAAATCATCGATGCGATCCTCACCGATCCAATTCGCCACTTTCCACCAAGCGATAAGCGCGATACAGCCGAAAAGCTGTCAGGCTATATCAAATCTACAGTGGCGGTATTACTCAAACAACTCTTGAGCAAGGCGCAAAATGATGTGGTTCGTCATTCGATCGAATTTTCTGAGCAAAGCCTATTTCAAACCCAAACAGGTGAGTATAGAGTCGGTGAAGCTTTAGATGCAGACTTAGTCAAAAATTTAAAGCAATGTTATGCCGATATCCATGCCGGTCAGGAAATTGATCTTGTTGCACTCACTGACTATTACAAACAATTTTCAGATGCGACCATCAAGCACTTTATGTCTGACTTCAATCACACCTTGGATCTTGGATTGATCAAACGCAAAGCCTCCGAACTCGGTGCTGCTGCGGTCACAAAGGCAGTACACGTTGCGATCAACAAAATCATCCCCAAGTTGAGTAAAGAAGAGCTTACAACCTTGGCAGAACATCACGATCAACTGTTTTTCCAATAATATTGTTTCAGTTCAATCTTTGAGCCAAATCCACTGCAGGGTGATGTCTAAATAAGTTAAAGTCTCGACTTAAGCGAAAATTTAAATATTTAACTTCAAAAAAACCGAGAATCTTCTCGGTTTTTTTTATCATGTTGTTGATACGGATTGTCTTCAAGCGCGATTGTGATAGCATGCCCAAAGCACTTTTTAGACACCCAAACTGCCATCATGCCGCCAAGTTCTCAATATAAATTCTTACGCCAAGCTCCCCGAGACGGACTGAGTACGGCCATGCAACCTTCTCGATGGCAACGTTTGCATATCGATCCATGGCTTTGCCTGTGCCTGATCGCGATCACCGCACTCGGATTGACTGTTCTCTATAGTGCTTCTGCACAAGACAGTGCAATGGTGGCAAAACAGGCGATGAGTTTTGCGATCGGCTTTGCTGTGATGATTGGTTTGGCGCAGATTCCACCCAAAGTTTATCAAGCATTTTCACCTTATTTTTACCTATTTGCCTTCTTGTCCTTATTTGCGGTCATGATCTTTGGTGAAGTCCGCATGGGCGCACAGCGCTGGATCACCATTCCAGGCTTCGGTAGTGTACAGCCCAGTGAGTTTATGAAGATTGGTATGCCACTGATGATTGCCTGGTTCTTATCACGCAACCCACTGCCACCAAGCTTTAAAAATGTCATGATCTCTTTGGTCCTCATCGTGGTGCCTTTTGTGATCATTGCCGAACAGCCAGACCTCGGTACCTCTTTGCTCATCTTAGCCAGTGGTATTTTCGTGTTGTTTTTGAGTGGCTTATCATGGAAATTGATTTTAGCTGCCTTGGCATTTGCAGGGATGATCATTCCGGTGGCCTGGATGTTTTTACTGCATGATTACCAACGCCGACGCGTGCTGACCCTATTGAACCCCGAAGCCGATGCCTTAGGTTCAGGTTGGAATATTATTCAATCTAAAACTGCAATTGGCTCAGGTGGCTTTGTCGGTAAAGGCTTCCTCGAAGGCACGCAATCACATTTGCACTTTTTACCCGAAGGTCATACCGACTTCATCATTGCCGCCTACTCTGAGGAGTTTGGTCTGATCGGAATTCTGATATTAATCACGCTCTATTTCTTGATTATTTTTAGAACATTCCAAATCAGTTTGCAGTGTTTTCACAACTTTGGTCGCATGGTCGCTGCAGCCTTTGCGCTGTCATTTTTTGTTTATGTATTTGTCAATGCCGGGATGGTCAGCGGCATTCTGCCTGTCGTCGGGGTTCCACTCCCCTTTATGAGCTATGGCGGTACTGCAATTATTACTTTAATGGCCACCTTTGGGATTGTCATGTCCATTCATACACACCGATAACGAGGAACGATATTACATGTTAAAACTTATACATAAGCTAAAAACACTGAGCCTTTGCGCTGTCGCCGTTTCTTGCTCAAGCTTCACTCAAGCAAATGATTTTGCCCAAAACCCGCAATATAACGATTTTAAAGCCAAAACAATGCAAACCTATGGTTTGAGCAGTGCACAAGTTGACTCGGCCATGAGCGGGGCAAAAAACCTCCCGAATATTATCAACATCATGAACCGCCCTGGCGAAAGCAAACCTTGGTACGCTTATAAAGCCATGTTTTTAACTGAAGGAACAATCCAAAAAGGTGTTCGTTTTAAGAATCAGTATGCCGATGTACTGAATCGCGCAGAGCAAGAGTTCGGTGTGCCTCAAGCGGTGATCCTCGGCATTCTTGGGGTTGAAACTGGCTTTGGCGCCAACAAAGGCTCCTTTGTGACACGCGATGCACTGGCAACACTAGCCTTTGGTTTCCCACGTCGTGCTGAATACTTCCAAGACGAGCTCAGTGCGCTGATCGCTTGGACCTATAAAGAAGGCTATCCAACCAACACCATCGTGGGCTCATACGCAGGTGCCATCGGTTACCCACAGTTTATGCCGAGCAATATCAGTAAATTTGGTGTTGACTACGACCATAATGGCCATGTCGACTTACGTAACTCAGCCAGTGATGCAATCGGCTCAATCGCCAACTACATGGTGCAACATGGATGGCAGAAGAACCAACCGATTGGATTCCAAGGTCGCTATCTCGGCAATGACCCAGAACAAGTCATCGCCAAAGACCTGACCCAACCTACACCTTATGGAGTACTGAAGTCTCAAGGCATTAGCCCACTCAATCCCATCGTTAAAATTGACGATTTAGACATGGTCAATGTCATTCAATTAGAAGACCGTAGTGGACCGATCTACTATATTACTTATCCAAACTACCAAGTGATCACAACCTACAATCGTAGCCGCCTGTATGCGACTGCGGTATGGTTACTTGGGACTGAAATTGCAAGCCGATAAGGCTTGCTTTTCCCAACAAAACCACAAAGTCAAGAATTATTAATGTGAAATCGTTCAAATTTAAGGCTAATTTAATCATTTGTTACAATTTAGTATATTTATTGACCACGCCACGTAAGTTTTTGTCCTTTTTGTCAGTGAAATTCAAATAATACTAGACACCTTTATAGCGCGATGAATATTATCGCCTTCTAATAAATGTAGTTGCACCAGTAAATTTACAGACTTTGCGCTTAATTTTTCTGATTGATGAACATTCATATCGCAAAGTTCTTAGGAGTTAAACGATGCATGCTTCGCTGAAATATATGCTAGCACTGACGTTAGGATTTAGCCTAACACCCCTTAAAGCAGAAATGGTTCAATCCTCGTATCTCAACAATGATGCGGACAGTTCTAGCCTTGCTTCTCGCGTGATCAGTAAAGATTCAAACAATTTCAATTCACACTTTTCAAACTTAAACAGTTTAGCAATTACTGAAAGTAGTGGCGACAAAATCCGTCGTCAAACGATTGCAGCAAAAATTGCAATCCCAGAAGATGAGCCTTCAGTGATTGATAAATTGAATACCGTGGCCTCAAATACGGTACGTAAATTTAGCCAAACCGGTGTTGCATCTTGGTATGGACGTCAATTCCATGGCCGTAAAACTGCTAGTGGCGATACTTTTGACATGAATGAGCTTACTGCTGCACATCGTAGCTTGCCATTGAACTGTTTTATCCGCGTCACCAACAAAGAAAACGGTAAAAGCGTCGTAGTAAAAGTCAACGATCGTGGCCCATTCCATGGCAACCGTGTGGTTGATCTGTCTTATGGTGCTGCAAAGCGCTTGGGCATCACCAACTCAGGTACCGCTAAAGTGAATATCGAACGTGTGGATGGTCCAAACTCCTAAAACACTTGCAATGCATTTATTACACATCAGCCACCGTCGGTGGCTTTTTTGTTGCCGCTGTTTTAAGACGCTCAAGTCACACCCCCACCTACCCTTTGTCTAGATTATGTTTTAGGATAACAATTCAGCACCAGCATTCTCAGCACCAGCATTCGCTAAGGAGAGACGCATGAAATCAATGACTGAATGGTTGGATGAATATAGTGAGAGCCACCAGAATAGCACCAACAAAACCATACACTGGGTTTGTGTGCCTGCGATTTTATTTTCTATTATCGGCATACTGGCGCATTTCAGCGCAATGCTGACAGCACTGCTCGTTGTTTTAAGTTTAATTTTTTATGCGCGCCTCGATCTTGTCTTGGCCGTTGCCATGGCAGCCCTGATCTTTGTGATGGCGTGGCTGATCCTGATCTTACCTGTCGGTACTGGATTTTATATCGCGGTGTTTGTTGTGGCTTGGATCGGTCAGTTTTATGGGCATAAAGTCGAGGGCAAGAAACCCTCTTTCCTTAAGGACCTACAATTCCTATTGATTGGTCCGCTTTGGTGCATGGATGCCTACTTAGCCAAAGCCCTACCACGTCTTTGGAAAAGCCGCCATACCGCCTGAGTATTTAGCACCAAGCACGATCAATGGCTTGAACCAGTCGTTGATTCAGTGCTTTTTGTTCGACCTGCCATTGCAGCACCTCAGCAGCATCTGGTTCAGACTGACCATCCGAAGCACTGAGTAAGCGCTTAAAGCGACTGACATAGTGATAAGCTGAAACATCTCCCGTGATATCAGCACCCACCAAGCGCTGCTGGCAAGCTTGAATCAGATCCATCACATGTTGCTCTAAAAACTGCCCCTGATCCCAATTGGTACGAACCACCTGTTCAGAAAACACATCCTTGTCGATCGATAGATATACATCGCGTGTGCGATCTATGTCATTGCAGAAGCTTTGCATCAACTCGTCAGCAGACTCAAAGCCATGCCAGGATTTTTTCGCCCCAATCCATGCCAACCATGATGCTGACTGCTGCACACTCCAATAATGCAGCTTGCCTCGCATCAGTGCTGTACAGTGATTTTCCCAGGCATGCTTCCAGCCGATATCACTTGAACTCATACCAATAACATCGATACGCGCCACCTGAGGTAAACGACTGGCCCAATACACCCAAGAACCACAATGAATCCCAAAAGGATAGCGCATATTATCAGGATGATTATCACAGACAATCACATGCAATGGCCGATGCAAGGCATGTCGCGACAGGAGCAATTGCGTGAGATGATGATAATCTCCACTCCCCATCAACACGCAGCCCAACTGATCCACTGCGGGTAACCGCGGTTGCAGATACTGTTGCAAACCATTAAAACTGGACCATTTACAAGAAAATCGTATTTTTTCTTGCCAAGCACTCAGATCAATATCAAGACAGTCCACGGGTTGACCTGCGGAATCATCAAAATTAAGCAATACGGACTGACGTGGTCGCGCTATATTCATCATGTTGTCTCCCGCTGAGTCTTATGCCAGTGTGCATCTGCCTCAAATAACGGTTTTAATCGACCCAATACATAACGTAAGATCGGCTGCTTGATCCAGACCAAGTGCTGAGTAAAGGTAAATTTTGCACCAAGCTGCGCCTTGACTTCAGGATCAGTCCAACCCGCAATATAAAACTTTAATCCGTGCTGTACTGCATAGTCCAAGTTGATAAACCAACTGACAAAATACAAGTTGTGCTGCAAAGCTAAGGCATAATCAAAACCGATATATTTATCCACCAGATTGCCTTTGTAGATATAACAGATGTTATAGCCCACCAAAGTCTGTGCATGCCAATAGAAAAATACCCGCCCCTGACTATCGCCATCTTGTAAAATTGCTGCAAAAAACTCAGGACTGAGTAAATCAAAGTGAATATCACTCTGCTCATAGACCGCTAAATACAGCTGATAGAGCTGCTGTTGCAGCATCTGATCCGAAAAACAGGCATCTCCAGTGGCTCGATCTTCAACTCGTAAATACTGCAAACTTTTCAATTTACGGCGTAAGTTTTTACGACGGCTTTTCGACAGCCGAGCCAAATAAGCATCTCGATCACCAAAGTCGATCGGCACATAGGCCAAGGCCTGTCCTTCAACAGCAATAAAACCTTGTACCTGTGCTTCACGAATCAACTGCTGGCTGTATTGATTCTCCTCCACACTGAGTAAAGGCGAATTTAAAGGCAAATCTTTAATAATCGTCAGCGTGGCTTGCTTGGCCTGTTGCTTAATCTCTGTCATGAGATCCGCAGGCTCAGTTTTACGCAGTAAATGCGTATACTCAGTCACCGTCGTTCCAACAAAACATGCCGATACATGCAGGAAACGCTGCCAATAAGTATCACCTAATATCGTCAGCAAACGCTGACGCATTGTCGTATCCAATGTGCTAGTCAGATCAAACGTTGTTGTAAAAAAATCAACAGCATCAGATGAGTGCTGAATAGTAAATTGCTGTGGTGGATGCTTTAAAAAAGCATCCACCAAGCCCTGCGGCTCAAGTTGATTGAGAGAATTTTTCATCGCTGCGATTAGATTGCACTTTTAGCACGGTTAAGAAGTTGCTCAAGCAAGACCATGGCCTGATCAATCTCGGCACGACTGATTTCAAGTGACGGTGCAAAAGTAATCACGTTCTTATAATAACCACCAACATCGAGCACCAAACCACACTTCTGTCCTTGATAATCTAAAGTGCCAGACAGGCCAATATCGACCATCTTGTCCAGTAAAGCTTTGTTTGGACTAAAGCCATCTTTCTGACAGATTTCAGCACGCAAAGCCAGACCCAAACCATCGACATCACCGATTTCGACATGGCGACTTTGTAAATCTTTTAGACCTTCCAAGAAATAAGCCCCACTTTGCATGATTTGCTGCTCATAATCTTTTTCAGCGGTCATTTTCAACACTTCAAGCCCCAATGCGGTACCGAGTGGATTGGATGCAAAAGTAGAATGGGTTGAACCCACAGGGAAAATTTCTGGATTGATCAATTCCTCTTTCGCCCACAG
>JASLIY010000032.1 GCA_030152675.1 Acinetobacter sp. | reverse complement strand
GGAACACAGTCGGAGCGAGGTGATCGGATCGAGGTGAAGGTATTGAGCACGAGCGTGAGCGTGGATTGTTGTGCCTGATGTAGCGCGTTTAAGTAGATTTTAAGATTTACTTTCTAGAGTAAGCTATCCAAACGCTTAGTCTTCAACAACGATGTTAAATTTATTAGAAAAAATCAAATCTAGACCTTTGCAGCTCTCCATGGTTGCCTTTAACTTTATGGTGGCGCTGTGGATTGGCGTGTTTTTAAATATTGCCTTTTTAAAACAAATTCAAGAGCTGACGCCTTATGATGGCGGCAAAGCCTATGTCTTTCTCGCTGCCACAGTTTGTGTGCTGGTGGCGTTGTATAACTTGATTTTACAGCTGCTGAATTGGCAGTGGACGCTGAAATTATTCAGTATCTTATTGCTGATCATCGGTGGTTTTAGTGCTTATTTTGTCAGTTCGCTTGGGGTGTTGATCTCGCCTGATCAAATCCAAAACATGATGCAGACCGATGTCTCCGAAGTCAGTGATCTATTGTCCTTACGCTTTTTGCTGTGGGCGATCGGCATGGTGCTGTTGCCGATTGGATTGATCAGTTGGGTCAAGATCAAACCGCAAGCCTTCTCGACACTGCTGCTCGGCAAACTGATCAGTGCGGGGGCTTCTGTGGTGGTGATCTTGAGCTTATTGTTTGTGTTCTATGTGGACTATGCCGCGATCTTTCGTGAGCACCGCGAGATCAAGGGGATGATCTCACCGCAGAACGCGATCGCTTCAACATTTTCCTATTTTCATAAAAAAGCACCGAAAAAAGATTTAGCGTTGATTCGCTATGGGGAGGATGCACATCGTATTGAAATGACTTCCGTGCAACAACCGAAGTTGATGTTGTTGGTGGTGGGTGAAACCGCACGTGCAGAAAGCTTTTCATTGAATGGTTATGCCCGTAACACCAACCCTGAACTCGCTAAGCAAGCCGATGTGATTAATTTTAATCAAGTCAGCTCTTGCGGCACCGCCACAGCCGTGTCTTTACCGTGCATGTTCTCTGGGATGCCACGTAAACAGTATGATGAGCAGCTCGCCAGTCATCGTGAGGGCTTGCTCGATCTTGCGCAGCGCGCAGGCTATAAAGTGACTTGGATCGATAACAACTCGGGCTGTAAAGGGGTGTGTGATCGGGTCGAAAACTATGTGATTCCTGAGCCGATTAAGCAGAAATGGTGCAGTGGTAAAAATAGTGATAGAGAATGTTTTGATGGCATCTTGGTGGATGGTTTACAGGATTATATCGCCAAGATTCCAGCCAATGATCGTTCACCACGCTTGATCGTCTTGCACCAATCGGGAAGTCATGGGCCTGCGTATTACAAGCGTGCACCCAAAGCGTTTCAACCGTTTCAACCGAGCTGTGACAGCAATGCAATTCAGGGCTGTAGTAAGCAGCAGTTGATCAATGTTTATGACAACTCGATTTTTTATACCGATCATGTTTTGAATCAGTTGATTGAAGTGCTGAAGCAACAAGATCATTATCGTACTGCTTTTTGGTATCTGTCTGATCATGGTGAGTCCACAGGGGAGCGTGGTATGTATTTACATGGCGCACCTTATGCGATTGCACCCAGCCAGCAAACGCATATCCCTATGCTGATGTGGTTTTCAAAACCGTGGCAGCAGTCTGATTTTACTCAAGTCAATTGCTTGCTGAAGCAAAAAACAACAAATCTGAGCCATGACAATTTATTTCCAAGTCTATTGGCATTACTTGATGTAAAATCCAATGTAATCAATGAAAATAACGACATGTTACAGCTTTGCGGTCCGCAAAGCTGAGACTGGGAACTGAAGTCATGACGAAAATATTGATGATTGAAGACGATTTTATGATCGCAGAATCGACCATGACATTACTACGTTTGCACCAGTTTGAGGTCGATTGGGTCAATAATGGTTTTGATGGGTTAAAACAACTCACCGAACAGAAGTTTGATTTGGTTTTACTCGACCTCGGCCTGCCAATGATGGATGGCTTACAGGTATTGAAGCAGATTCGTGCCAAAACCAATCTGCCAGTGCTGATTATCTCGGCACGTGATCAACTACACAACCGGGTGGAGGGGCTCAATCAAGGTGCAGATGATTATTTAATCAAGCCTTATGAGTTTGATGAATTGTTGGCACGCATTTATGCCTTACTGCGCCGTTGTGGCTTAGACGGTTTACACGGGCGTAAAGACAGCACAATAAGTAGTGGTGATGTGGTGCTTGATATCGAGCAGCACGTGGTGACACTCAAAGGCGAAGAAATTGAACTTTCCAATCGAGAGTGGGCAATCTTGATTCCGCTGATGACCCATCCCAATAAAATATTTTCCAAAGCCAATTTGGAAGATAAGCTGTATGCATTTGATAGTGAAGTGAATAGCAACACGATTGAAGTCTATATTCATCATTTACGTTCTAAACTCGGGAAGGATTTTATTCGTACCATTCGAGGCTTGGGATATCGTTTAGGTCATTCACAAAAGATTTAAGATTTATGCCAAAGCAGTATTCACTTAAAAACCGGCTCATTGCTTATATTTCAATTTTCAGTGTGCTGCTCGGTTGTATCTTAATCTTTGCGGCTTATCGGATTTCATTGCGAGAAACCAATGAAATTCTAGATGCACAAATGGTGTATTTGGCAGAGCGTGTGGCCTTAAATAAACAACCAGTCAAAAGTCAATTTGATGTGCATAAACATTATCATGAAGAAGATTTATTCATTGATGTTTGGGCCTATGCCAATCAAGATGATCTCAAGCATGAGCGCCAGTTACTGGTCTCCAAAAAAGACCGTCCGGGTTTCTATGCACATGAAAACCAGGATGGTGAATGGGTCACCTACGTATTACCGAATAACGAGACTCAAATTCAAATCAGCCAACAACTCAAAGTCCGCAAAATGCTGGCGTTTGAGTTGGCAGGCAGTATGTTTTTGCCCTATCTGATCATTTTGCCGTTTATGTTGCTCGGTTTGGTTTGGATCATTCGGCGTAACTTAAAACCTTTGGATGACTTTAAGCAAGAACTGTCACAGCGCGACTCGCATGAGTTAGCACCTATTTCCAAGCACGCGTATCCCAATGAAATGCTGCTGATGATCGATGAGATGAATCATCTCTTTGAACGAATCCAATATGCGCAACAGGAGCAAAAACAGTTTGTGGCAGATGCTGCACATGAGCTGAGAACACCGATTACCGCATTGAACTTACAGACCAAAATCCTACTCAGTCAGTTTCCTGAAGACAAAAATTTAAATAACTTGGCATTGGGGTTGGCGCGGATTCAGCATCTGGTGACACAGCTGCTGGCCTTGGCCAAACAAGATGCGACACTCAATCAAGCTGCGATGATTTCAAGCTTTAGTTTGAATGATGTGGCAGTGCAGTGTTTGGAACACTTGATGAATTTGGCCATGGAAAAAGAAATTGACATGGGCTTCGTGCGTAACGAAACCGTACAGATTCAGAGTGTTGAGCATTCGGTTCATTCGATTATTTATAATCTTTTGGACAATGCGATCAAATACACCCCGACAGCGGGGATGATTAATATTTCAGTCTTTCATTCAGGCGCAGCGCAGGTCACGATTTTGATTGAGGACAGTGGCATGGGCATTAGTGCAGAACACTATGAGATGGTGTTGAAGCGTTTTTACCGTGTCCATCACCATCTCACGGTCGGCAGTGGACTAGGATTGTCGATCGTTGATAAGGCCATTCAACAGTTAGGCGGTGAGTTCGAACTATCGCGGAGTCTTGAGTTGGGGGGGCTTTGCGCCCGTGTGACCTTGCCGTTGCAGCATCAAAAAACAGAGCATCCACGGACTATTTAGGTTGAGCATGGCATGCTGCTGCGTTTGATTTGAGGCTTTGTCGCAGCCCTATATTCAGGCTGAGTCCATCCGTGGCGTGTTTAGATCATCGGTAGGGCTTTTTGCTGTTCGAGGCTATTGAAAAACTGAAAGCATTTTTTAATACGTTTGCCATCGTTGCCAAATTTCTCAAAATTAATCTTACGGGCCCAACGTAATTTGCCACTGACATTGAGGATGCCCAAATAAGCTTTGGTATTGGGTAATAGACGTTCGATAAAGATCTGACTGGCGTGTTGTAACTCGTGCTCACTAAAATGGTAGGCCGTTGAAAATATAAAACACAGCCAATCACGCACTTGGCATGAGTGTAGATCAAGCACTTGACCAGGATCAGTCTCGAAGTCGATAAAAGTAAACTCATGTTTTTCATTGACCAAGATATTGCGTGCAAATGCTTCACTGAGATAGCTTTTTTTCGCATGTACCTCTTGGATGGCTTCGATCGCAGACTCAAATAGTGCGAGCTTTTGCTCAGGATCATGATCGAGACGCGCCAAGGCTTGGTTAAACTGTAGTACTGGATCACCATTGGCTGCTGCATCTTCGGTTAAGATCGCCTCAGGCGTGATGGCCAGTAGTTTCGGAGTAGCGATACCTTTTTCTTGTAAGCTTTGAATTCGCTGTACTTCACACTGAATCGCTTCACTTCCCCCCATATTTGGTATCGGGGTTAGGGCTTTTAAATGTAATAGTCGCGCCAACCAACGTAAGGGCACATAAATCCAAGTCGAATGTCGCGCAGAGGCTTTTTTCAACCACACTTTTAAATCGCCCACGGTATAGGACTGTATATTGTGATCTTGTTGTGGAAGAGAGTTATTTAAAAAGTGATTAAAATGAGCCATATATGATAACTATGTTAACCAAAGGTAGTTGTATTGTAACGTGTTTAAATTTTTTTTGAAAATTAAGAAAACTTTAAGCTTGCGCTGAGTGTTTAAAATATTGATTTAAATTAGTGTGAATTTTCAGTGTTTTGCCTATTATTTCGCTACCACAAGGTGTCAATATTTGTACAGCACACAAGGGTTTGAGCCCAAGGCGCTTGAATATAAGCTCGGCTATATTGCGTGCAGATCGGCATATATCGATGAGCACGCTGAATGTGCGGTCACGCGGCTGATTCTAGAGTTTAGATCAGCCTTATCAGTGATTTAATGAGTTGATTAAGCTATAGAAATTACTGGGATATTCCCAATCTTTTATTGTGTGCGACAACAAAATATTAAGGTGTGTTGACATTTCATTGATGAATTGTCAACCGATCTTAGGTTGGAGAGGGTTTAACGTTTTACGGCGTTGAGATGAGAAATAATCACCGAACTGGCGGACATCATCAAGTGAGGTTTAGAACTTCGTTTGCAGCTTTTTAAAAAATAACATGAACATGATGCTGTTGAAGGCAAAAACGTACCAAGCTGTCCAGAGGTTATGACTGAGAAAATGTGCGCCACGCATCATTTGTCCCCAGCCCATCACAAAGCCAATCACGAGGCCTGCCAGTAGATAAAAATAGGCGCGCTTCGGTTGGATCAAGCGATAGACAAAATATCCGGTCATCAGGGCAAAGCCAGTGCTGGCATGACCGCCAGGAAAACAATGTCCTTGGGTCGCAGAGAAGTCCCAGACATAGCCAGTCGCCGTAGGCTGTAGCATATTCCACGGACAGTCATGACGCGATTGGGATTTGAATAAACCGATGAGGGCTGTGGACAAGGCACTGACCCAAAACATATAGCCATATAAAAAACGATGGGGTTTTAAGCCTTCGAGCTTAAAGGACAGTAACCACAGCAGCAGAAAGCTGCAGTAGACCACGATCATGATGTATTTAAAAATGCCATGATTCCAATAGGTCAGATACTGATTATTACGGTAAAAAAAATCACCAGCCTGACTGATCCACGGTTGGATCAAGTACAGGTCGACTTTCCCTCCGATAGGAATAAATAACAGCAAAATCAAACAGCTGATACCAAGGATGAGCGAGTCAGAAATGAGATGTCTTTTTAAAAGTATCGGTGTCATCGCAACATTAAACTATTGTTATACATGGTGCGCGATTTGATCATCTCAAGCTTAACTCGTGCTTAAAAGGTTCAATAAAGTCGTATGAGAGCAAGATCCCAGCCAGAGCCGCACCAAACAGCATGATCCAGATCGGATGTATTGATTTGAATAACGCGAGGCAGGCACTGATGACTATGACACTGATTAAGATAGGATTATGTGTAGCGGGTTGGGCGATGATCCAAGTACTTATCAATATTAAACTCACGGTGATGGGCTTCAGTGCACGCTCAATCAAAATACGTCGTGGGTGGTGTTTAAAGCGATCCCAGTATTTAAGCGCATAGAGGGTGAGCAAGGAGGATGGGCCAAATTTAGCAATGCTTGTGACCAATACCCCCATTGGACCTGCAACATGCCAACCGACCAACGGTACGATCATCATATTTGGGCCAGGCGCGGCTTGGGCGATCGCAAACATATAACTAAACTGTTGTGCGGTCATCCATTGCTGCGTGACCACGATTTGATGTTGCATTTCGGGCAATACCGCGTTGCCACCACCAAAGGCCATAAGTGAAAGTTGGGTAAAGACCCAAGCCAATGTCCAAAGTGTGATCATGATCTTTCTAGTCCTTTCTTATTGAGTTGTGTTGGCGAAGCAATAAGCAAAAGTTAAAAGCCAATAACAGTAATAACGTCAACAACAAGGGGAGTTTGAGTAGCAACATTAATAACACCGCCAAGCCCAAGGTCAGCCAAGTTGAAATTTGACGCATGATCGGTTTCAGCATCTGAATTCCTGTGGCGAAAAGTAGTCCTGCAGCGGCAGCCGCCAAGCCCTGAATCATATGTTGAACCCATACAATATGTTGAAAGTAGGCATAGCTTTGATAAAGCATCACCACGATAAGGGTTGGCGCGGAGATCAATCCCAATACCGCATATAGCGCACCACGATAGCCTTGGAAATGCATACCGATCGCCACAGCCATGTTAATGATGTTGCCGCCAGGTAAAATCTGACAAATTCCGAGTAGATCGATAAAATTTTCTGAACTGAGCCATTTTTTCTCATCGACGATGATGCGATGTGCGAGGGGCAGGACCCCGCCAAAGCCCATCAGCCCAAGTTGCATAAAGCCAATAAAAAGTTGTTTTGAACTAGGATGTTGTCGAACTGGAGGCTGCGAATCGACGTAAGATTGTGCTGAAGGGAATCCATCTGCCTTGGGGGGTAATTTGATATTCATGGCATTACTCATGTTCAGTGTGAGCTCAGTATGTGCTTGTGACACCATGTTGAAAAATGCTAATTTTGCTGTTTGATATACCTAAAAAGTATGGCTAGAAATGGATATTCAAAAACTCAAAGCCTTTGTTGCCGTTGTTGAGGAGCGTAATATTTCCAAAGCAGCTGTGCGACTGAATATGCAACAGCCCCCTTTAACTCGACTAATTAAACAGCTTGAACAACAATTGGATGTACAGTTATTGATTCGCTTAGCACGGGGTGTGGAACTGACCGAAGCGGGGTGGGTCTTGTACGAGGAGGCTTTAAGTATCCTTGCGCATACGCAAATAATTTCACAACGAGTCAAAAACATCGCTCAAGGACTTGAGGGGCAGATCAATATTGGCTTTACCAACTCCGTGAGTCTGCACGCATTTTTACCTGCGCTGTTACGGCGTTTTCGAGAGGCATATCCCAAGGTGTCGATTCATCTTGAGGAAGAGGGCAGTCAGGCTTTAAGTGATGCTATATGCAATCAAAAATTGGATTTAGCATTTTTACGTCGACCGGCGAGTGCCGATTCAGGATTGAAAAGTCTGCACCTGCTTGATGAAGACTTGATCGTGGCGCTACCGAGTAATCACCCTTTGGCGATAGGGCCAGAAGCCTTGCACTTAAATATGCTAGAGGGCTATGATTTTGTGTTATATCGGCGACTGGCTGGACAAGATCTGTTTGATAACATCATGTCAATTTGTTATCGGGCGGGATTTAGTCCACATATTGTGCAAGAAACCCCACGTCTGACTTCAAGCTTAAATCTGATCGCGGCGGGAATCGGACTGTCGATCGTACCTGCATCGATCAGAGATTTTTGGAGTACACAGATTGTATATAAATCAATTGTTTCAGATCCACCTTGCAGTGCGCCAATTTACGCGGTTTACCGACCCGATCAGGACAATATTCGACTTCAACATTTGCTGAGCTGCTTAACGTGCGCCGTGGGACTGTAATAGTTTGAGCATCGCAGTTTGTTGGCGTTGTTTGGCATGTTGCAGTGGGGTGATGCCTTGATGATCTGGGATGTTGGCATCGGCGCCAGCATCTAACAGTGCTTTCACGATCTGAGTATGCGTTTCCCCGCCATCACTGAGTACGATGGCTTCCATCAGTGCTGTCCAGCCCAAGTGATTGACATGATTGATCGGGTAGTTCGGTGTGTTTGCGAGTAATTTTACGGTTTCGAGATGGCCTTTTTCCGCAGCCGGGATCAGCGCTGTACCGCCGTAACGATTGTAGAGATCAAACTTGGCACCATGTTGCAGGGCTAATTTGACCATTTCGGTATTGCCTTCAGCACCCGCGTAGAGAAAGGGGCTGTTGTGTAAATGATCTTGGGCATTCACATCAGCACCAGCCCGAATCAATTGCTTAGCCAGATCAAAACGTTTGAGATACAGTGCCTGCATCAGCGGTGTTTCATGCCGTGCATTGCGAGACTCAAGCGCAGTTGGAAATTTTTTTAAATGTTGTGTGAGCAGTGTGGAATCATTGGCTTTAATAATGTCAAAGATTGCGTTCATCTGTGCTTGATCCTTGTTTATATTGGATTGTAAGGAGTTTTCACTATGGCAGGCGGTGGTGAAAAAGAATGTAGTACTTAAAAACAAGATTTTAAATAAATTGTGACTTTTACGCTGCATGAGGCACTCCTGTTGTTATTTGAAGAGGTATAAAAGTTTTTAAATCTGCTGTTAATGTATTGGATTTCAAATGGATGCAAGGCTTAAAGCTGTGTTGAAGTCATGCAAATGCGTTGTACAATGGCGGGTATATTTTAAACATCAAAAACATTGGAACGATAAATGCAACTTCTTAAAAAACCTAGTGCTCGCCTGCCTATCGGCATCAAACGCAGTGCTTTGATTAGCTTGGCAACTTTCGCAAGTCTAAGTCAAGTCTATGCGATGCAAGGGCTGAGTTTTCAACATGGGGAATGGCAGATTATTTGTAGTAATACCGGGACTTGTCAGGCGGCAGGCTATCAAGCCGATGACTCGAAAGGCTTACCGGCATCTATTTTACTCACTCGTAAGGCGGGTCCTGCACAACAGGTCAATGCTGAGTTTGTTTTGGCGGGAGAGTATGGTGAGGATCTTTCACCGAATCATATCCAAAATATTCGGTTTTATATCAACAATAAAGACCTTGGTCCGCTTACATACGATGATGCCGAAGGGCCGCTTAAGGGGGCACTCAGTGCGACGCAACGTGATGCCTTACTGAAGCAAGCGCAGAAATCCGTCAAGATTGAGTTTGCCAATGGGCACTATCTGTGGCGTGTTTCGGATCAGGGGATGACGGCAAGCTTGTTGAAAATGGATGATTTTCAGAAGCGAGTCGGTACAGTGGGTGCTTTGATTAAAAAGGGCTCAGCATCGGAGGCCAAAGTTTTAGCGGCTCAAGCTCCGCTTCAACTGAGCAAAGTCAAAACAGCGGATCATCCCTACATGACATTAGAGCGACAAGATCCACGCTATGCCGAACTACATCAGACCTTGATGGCTGCACATGTGGCTGGAAAGGATGAGGGATTCTGCGAGGGTGTTTATGAGGAAGATGGTACCCAACCACAAGCGATTGAATTATACAAATTGAGTCATAACAAGGTACTTGCCACAACACTCTGTTGGCGCGGTGCTTATAACGCGGGCAGTGGCGCGTGGGTACTCGATCAAGATCTCAAAGGTGATGCTTATTTTATTACCGACAGCCTCACGGATGTAGAGGCAGGACAGATTTCGGCCACACATAAAGGTCGCGGATTGGGGGATTGTTGGGGTGGAGAGCGTTGGACTTGGACGGGAGAGAAATTTGTATTAAGCAGTGACTGGCATTCGGGTCAATGCAAAGGCATTCCCGGCGGCGCTTGGCAGTTAGAGCGGATTGAAAGTGATGTGAAATAATCTCACCCGAACCGTCTTCTCGAGAAGAAGTAGGTTCGGGCGAAATTTAAAACCCGCTCTTGCGTACAGGAGAGGGTGGTTGGGTGAGCTTATAAAATTAACCCAATAATTGCTTCATCAACTGATTGACTTGAGCAGGGTTGGCTTTGCCTCGAGAGGCTTTCATGACTTGACCGACCAAACCGTTGAAGGCTTTGTCTTTACCAGACTTATATTCTTCAACCATCTTCTCGTTCGCTGCCAATACCTCTTTGATGATGGCTTCGATCGCACCCGTATCGGTTTCTTGCTTCAAGCCTTTTTCAGCAATGATGTGATCTGCAGTTTGACCTTCAGATTCCCACATAAAGCCAAAGACTTGCTTAGCGATTTTACCGCTGATGGTGTTGTCGACGATGCGCGCCACCATGCCACCGAGTTGCTCAGCAGATACTGGAGAATCTTGGATATCTAAGCCGGCTTTGTTGAGTGCACCAGAGAATTCACCCATGACCCAGTTGGCTGCCAATTTGGCATGTGCAGCACCACCTGCCGCGGTCACGACAGTCTCATAGAAGTCTGCCATTTCACGTGACAAGGTCAGTACATGCGCGTCATAGTCTGTGAGGCCATAGCTGTCAACGAAGCGGGCACGACGTGCGACTGGTAGTTCCGGCAGTTCGGCACGGATGCGTTCGATTTGCTCATCACTGATGATTACTGGCAACAGGTCAGGATCTGGGAAGTAACGGTAATCGTTGGCTTCTTCCTTGGAGCGCATAGAACGCGTTTCCATTTTCACTGGATCGAATAAACGGGTTTCTTGAGTGATGCTACCACCTGACTCCAAGATATCCATTTGACGTTCGATTTCAACATTGATGGCTCTTTCGATAAAGCGGAAAGAGTTAATGTTTTTTAGTTCACAGCGTGTACCGAACTCATTGCCCGGACGGCGTAGCGAGACGTTACAGTCACAGCGGAATGAACCTTCAGCCATGTTACCGTCTGAAATACCTAACCAACGCACTAGACCGTGAATCGCTTTGACATAAGCCACGGCTTCTTCAACAGAACGCATATCTGGCTCAGACACGATTTCTAATAAAGGTGTACAAGCACGGTTTAAGTCGATGCCGGTCATGCCAGCAAAGTCTTCATGCAGGGATTTACCCGCATCTTCTTCTAAATGCGCACGGGTAATACCGATACGTTTGCTTGAACCATCATCAAGTTTGATGTCGATATGACCCAAGCCTACGATTGGATTGTCCATTTGGCTGATTTGATAGCCTTTAGGTGAGTCTGGGTAGAAATAGTTTTTACGAGCAAACACAGAGGCTTGGTCGATATACGCATCCACACCTAAACCAAAACGAATCGCCAAATCGACCACAGCTTGGTTGAGTACTGGCAATACACCCGGCATAGCCAAGTCAACCAAACTGGCTTGGGTGTTTGGATCTTGACCAAACTCAGTCGAAGAACCCGAGAAAATTTTTGATTGGGTCATGAGTTGAGTGTGGATCTCAAGACCAATCACCACTTCCCAGCCATCAATTAGCTTTAATGTTTGAGCTTGAGTCATTATGCATTCTCCTCTGCAATCGCCGCACGTTGCGTATGCCAATCGGTGGTTTGTTGGTATTGATGCACAATCGAGAGTAATTGCGACTCAGACCAATAGTTACCAATTAACTGTAGGCCGACTGGAAGCTGCTGCTGATCAAAGCCAACTGGCGCATTGATCGCAGGCAAGCCTGCCAAGTTCACTGCAGTGGTGTAGATATCACCCAAATACAATTCAACTGGGTCCAAAGAAGCGCCAATTTTATAGGCGGTGGTTGGTGCAGATGGCGCAGCAATCACATCAATTTGATCAAAGGCTTTGAGGAAGTCTTGTTGGATCAGACGACGAACTTTCTGTGCTTTGACATAGTAGGCATCGTAATAGCCCGCAGACAATGCATAAGTTCCGATCAAGATACGACGTTGTACTTCAGGACCAAAACCTTCAGAGCGTGAACGGGTATACAGATCCATGAGATCTTTTGGCTGTTCACAGCGATAGCCATAACGCACGCCGTCATAACGTGACAAGTTGGAAGATGCTTCAGCAGGCGCGATCAAGTAATAAGTCGAGATATAGCTATCCACCATGTCGAGATCGATTTCGACCAGGATGGCACCCATCTGTTCAAGCTGCTTGAGTGATTCTTCAACACGTGCTTTCACATCAGCATCAAGGCCTTGGACATTAAAGTATTGCTTTGGAATCCCGATGCGTAAGCCTTTGAGCGAGGTTTTATTGAGGTTGGCAACGTAGTCATCGACGTCTTTTTCAACTGAAGTTGAGTCCTTGGTGTCATGACCAGCCATGCTGCTGAGTAGGAACGCGCAGTCTTCAGCAGAACGTGCCATTGGGCCAGCTTGATCGAGTGACGATGCATAGGCCACGATCCCGAAACGTGAGACACGACCGTATGTAGGTTTTAAACCAGTCAAACCACAAAATGATGCCGGTTGGCGAATCGAGCCACCAGTATCTGTACCTGTCGCAAAAGGTGCCAAGTCAGCAGCAACCACAGCAGCGGAACCTCCTGAAGAACCGCCTGGCACATAGTCCAAGTTCCATGGGTTTTTGGTCGCACCGTAATAAGAACTTTCAGAGGTTGAGCCCATCGCGAACTCATCCATATTCACCTTACCCAATGTTACAAGTCCAGCCTGTTTAATTTTGCTGACCACAGTGGCATCGTAAGGTGAAATAAAGTTGTCCAACATTTTTGAGCCGGCTGAGGTACGAACCCCTTGGGTACAGAAAATATCTTTGTGTGCCAACGGAATACCGCTGAGCTGGGTCGCTTGACCATTTTGACGGCTTTGGTCAGCGGCATCTGCTGCTGCTAAGGCCTGTTCTGCGGTGACCGTAATGTAGGCATTTACCTGCGGATCAATCTTTGCAATACGATTTAAATAATGTTGCGTCAATTCACGTGAAGAAAATTGTGCAGTTTCTAACCCGTGTGCCATTTCGCGAATGGATAGTCGATGTAAATCAGTCATGAGTACAATTCTTTACGTTTAAAATTAAAATAAG
>JASLIY010000007.1 GCA_030152675.1 Acinetobacter sp. | reverse complement strand
CAGATGTTAAAAGGTGATAATCACCAACTGATCGTTGAAGTTGATGCATCGATGGTGCCGCTTGACGACTGATCTGTGAGATCAAGATGTGATGAGCAGTTGATATTGTCAACTTCCCCTCTTGCCTCAGATAGGACTGATCTTTTTCTAAGAGGGGAATTGCATTGAAATTAATTAATACTTCTAAAAAAGTATTATTTCCCCATGCGCCACAGTGCCAAGAGGCTGGCCAAGACGATCAGTACCGTCGAGACATACCATGGGCTGATGATGGCGATGGTGAGTAGGACTGCGATCACGCTGCCATAGCTCCAACTGCGACGTTGCTGTTGATCGATCTGAAGACGCATGCTTTGCAGTTCACGCAGTTGTTTGTCATGCCAGTAAGATTGGTTTTTTAAGCCGTTGAGACTGTCGATCATCAAACTCGGTAGGTCATGCGCACCCAATAACAGATCTGGGATCTGTTGCCCGATTTCCTTGATATTTTTCACCGGATGCATATTGGATTTGATCCACTCGGTGAGGATCGGTTTGGCCAATTTCCAGATGTCGAGCTGCGGATAGAGATCTGTGCCCAAGCCTTCGACATGCACCAAGGTTTTCAACAGCAACATCAGTTGTGGTGGAATTTCCAGATGGAAACGACGTGCAATATCCATCACTTGCAGCAAGATACCGGCAAAGTCCAATTGATCCATCGGCTTCGAGACCATCGGCCCAACCGTGCGACGCATTTCACGTGCCAAGCCATCTTGATCAGTGCCTGGTGGGATCCAACCGGCCTGATGCACGATCTGGATCAACTGCATAAAGTTGCTGTTCATCACTGCGAGCAGCATCCGCGCCACAGTCATCTGATCGTGTTTGGATAACTCACCCATGATCGCGCAATCTAACGCGATAAAGCGTGGATGAACCCCGTTGATGGTTTCCACAAAGATATTGCCGGGATGCATATCGGCGTGGAAGAAGTTATCGCGGAAGACTTGGGTAAAGAAAATGGTTAAGCCTTTTTCCGCCAACTCCGCACGATCCATGCCCATGGCATCAAAGGTTGCCGTATCTGAGATCGGCACCCCAGTAATACGTTCTGCCACCATGACATCTTTGCTGTCCATATACACTTCAGGCACATACATCATGCTTGAGCCCGTGAAGTAATGGCGCATACGACGGGTGTTGTCGGCTTCTAGGGTCAGATCCAATTCATTTAAAATGATATGACGATAGTTTTGAATGATCTCATTCAAATGTAAGGCACGTGCCGCTTCGAGTTTTTTCTCTAAGCTTTCACCGAGCCATTGCAGAATTTCAAAATCTTTTAAAATTTGCTGACGGATATTGGGGCGCGTGACTTTGACCACCACTTCACGCCCATCATGCAGGGCAGCAGTATGTACTTGTGCAATCGATGCTGCCGCCAGTGGGGTTTCATCAAAGCGTGCAAACAAGGTGCTGATATCAGCTTTAAAGGCTTGTTCAATGCGCAGCTTGGCCACATCCACAGCAAAGGGTTTGACTTGATCTTGGAGTAAGACCAATTGCGAGAGTACTTCTGGCGGGATCAGATCACGGCGCGTGGAGAGCAACTGTCCCATTTTGATCGCCAAAGGCCCCATCTCTTCCAAGGCTAGCTTGAGCTTAAGCGGGTTTTTACGCTCCTTGCTCGACCAAGCCGCAGGGTGCAGACGAATAATCGACAGCAGATGGCGGGCTTTTTCGGGAAGCTCTTCCGCAGGAAACAACGTGTCGAGTCTATACTGCGCGGCGATGCGCCAAAGTTCGAATAAACGTGAGACGTGCGGAATCATAACGAGCAATACCTAGTGTGAATGGGGGTTAAGCTGGAGTTGAAGCTGTTGTAACTTGGCTTCAAGACGATCGATATTTTGATTGAGCTGACGCGTACCTTGATGCAAATCATCCATTTGCCAACGCTGTGCAAACAGACCACTGTCATGTTTGATCAGGTCTTCTGCAAAAAATAAAGCGCTGTTCATAGAACGATTCAGTTGCTTGGGCAGGGCTTGGATTTTACCCAATTCATGCGCCAAACTGGCACCGATCCAAGGACTGAGATGTGATGCGAGATCAGGCTCTGCGTGTTGGATAATCCGTTGGATCTCCATCAGCAGGTGATGGTCACCTTGCAAGGGGATATTGCCGACATCGGCAGCAAACAACAGCTTGAGCAAAGCCACCACATTTGGCACATGTAAGGTCGCTGTGGCCTCACAGATGGAGGCGGCTTGGTCAAAAGGACGTTGCTCAAAGACAGAGGACTGCTCAGGCTGTCCAGTGACGGTCGGGCTCAGGCGGACTTTATGCTCATCAAAAAACACGTCGACCGAGAGTTGTGGCGAGTCGATCACGACCCGCAACATTTTCCCTTGCAATTGATTGAGTTGGATACGACTGATCGCATCCAAATCGATGCAATGATGAATTAAGCGTTCAACAGCACCCAGTGCCAAAATCGACCACATACATCAAACCTTTTACTTTGGCTTTCAAGGAAAGCGCAAATCATCAATCTTAAATGTTGAATTCAGCGTTTAAGCTGCAAATATGTTGCAAGGTTCAGCTTTGAGTTTGACGTGCAAATTTCACTTCAGACGTCCATGCAAAGCTGAACCTGCGGTTTAAAGTTTAAAGCCGCGATGCACAGCCACGATACCAGCCGTTAAATTGTGATAATCACAGTTTTGGAAGCCTGCATGTTCCATCATCCCTTTGAGGGTACGTTGGTCAGGATGCATGCGGATCGATTCAGCTAAGTATTTGTAGCTCTCTGCATCATTGGCGATCAGTTTACCCATGATCGGCAAAGCGGTAAAAGAGTACAAGTCGTAGAGCTTAGAGAATGGCTCGAAGACTGGCTTTGAAAACTCAAGAATTAACAAACGACCGCCCGGCTTCAAGACACGATACATGGCTTCAAGTGCTGCATCTTTGTCGGTGACGTTGCGCAGACCAAAGCTGATGGTGAGTAAATCAAAACTGTTGTCTTCAAAAGGCTCTAAAGTTTCGGCATTGGCCAAAACAAAATCAACATTGCTACAGCCTGCATCGATCAAACGATCACGACCAACATTGAGCATAGATTCGTTGATATCGGAGAGCACCACGCGACCGCTTGGGCCAACTTCGCGGCTGAAGACTTTGGCCAAGTCACCCGTACCCCCCGCGATATCGAGAACGTGTTGACCACGGCGTACACCAGACATTTGGATCGCAAAGCGTTTCCATAGACGGTGAATACCGAATGACATCAAGTCATTCATGATGTCGTATTTGGCAGCAACTGAATGGAAAACCTCAGCAACTTTTTGCGCTTTTTCTTCACTGTTTACAGTTTGATAGCCAAAGTGCGTGGTCGCACCGACGTTACCGGTATTGGCGCCGCGCGGTAAGTTGTATTTAGGGACATTGGCTGAAACAGGCGCGTCTTGGCTGCTCTGTTGTAGGCTTTGTTGTTGACCTTGCGCTGTGCCTTGCGGAAGCGGTTCAGTGAGGAAAGGACTTGAGCTGTCTGTTGTTTCTGCTGCTGCGGGAATCGCGCTAGGCTTTTGATTTTCATTAGACATTAAAGTCACTCCTCAACACAAAAATAAGTAATTTGGCTTTGCATGGCATGATGACAGATTATTGCGCTTTTTACAGCGATCAAGATGCAATTGTTATGAATAATATACAGAAAGTTGA
>JASLIY010000001.1 GCA_030152675.1 Acinetobacter sp. | reverse complement strand
TATCATCGTGCTGGTGGCTATACACCCCTTTGTTATGCTGAAGATATCACCCCGAAAATGTTGCAAGACTATAAAAACCGCCGCTAATCCAGTTTTAGAGTTTGAGCGTTATTGCACTTGCTGTTGTTGCTCAGATTGCAGCTGTTGAATACGTTGCATCCAAAAGGTGAGGCTTTTTACGCCCGCGACTCGATCGATAATCACACCATCCTGAAAGATTAAGGTCGAGGGAAGGCCAAAGACTTGATAACGCAAGGTCAGGATCGGTGCAAGATCGATATTGACCTGACCAAACATGATGGATTCATCACACTGCGCTGCCAGTTGAACAAAGATCACTTTGTTCTGTACACAAGGGGCGCACCACGGCGCATGAAATCGAATCACGGCGATACCCGCATAATGTTCAAATTCACGATAGTTGTTTTCGGTATAGTCCACCAGCTCAGGCATATTTTCTCTACATTCAATCAATGCTGAGCGCCATCATAACCCTTTGCTGCGATGAGTTGAACTTCACAATTAACTTACATTGCAGTTCTGTAAGTTCAGCAGTCAGAATATAAAATACCTAAGCACGATAAAAATAGAGAATATGAAAGCTTATGAAAATTGCACTCTTACAAGCCCAGAGTCAGTCTCGTGACTATGCGACCAACTTAGATCGTCTTGATCATTATGCACAGCAGGCCAAAGTACAAGGAGCGGCATTGCTGATTACGCCAGAAATGTTCTTGTCCGGTTATGTCTTACATCAAGATACTGTGCACATGGCACAGCAGTTTCCATTGGCTGAGCTCCAAGCGCTTGCACGACGACACGCGATTGCACTGATCGTCGGTGGGCCACGACAGGTTGAGCAAGGGGTGATGAACAGCAGTTATTTTATTGATGATCAAGGATGCGTGCTAAATCATTATGATAAAACCCATTTGTTTGGGGAACTGGATCGGGAACAGTTCTTGCAAGGTGAGCAGGGTGTGGTGTTAAGCAGTTATCGAGGATTTAAGATCGCGATGTTGATTTGCTACGATGTTGAATTCCCCGAAACTGTTCGCGCAGCAGCACTCGCAGGGGCAGATCTGATTGCAGTTCCGACTGCACAAATGCAGCCTTATGATGTTGTGAACACTCATTTGATCGCCACGCGGGCTTGGGAAAACCAAGTCTACGTGGCCTATGCCAATCAAATCGGCACAGAGGGGCAGTTTGCTTATGTCGGGATGAGCACGATCGCCTCTCCTGACGGCAAAATCTTAGTACAAGGGACAACAGCGCAAGAACAGCTATTGTATGCAGACATATCCACGGCGAAAGTGCAGCAGAGCCAACACAATAATCCTTACTTAAAAGACATCCGCCAAGATTTATTTTAGCCCTGTATGGCCAAGGGCTTCAATCGCAGCGACTGGCTCAGCTCATAATCACACTGGATCGTGATCAATAAAAAATAGATTCATGCTGATATTGCAATACAACAACAATATCCATGGAAGGAGTATCAATCATGCAACAGGTATCCGAAGTCGCTCAGTCAGAAGCCAAACTCAAAGGCGCGCTGAGTGCAAAACATATTGTCGGCATGGTCATGGCCGCTGCCGCACCGCTGACGGTGGTCGGGGGAAATATTCCATTGGCATTTGGATTGGGTAATGGTGTGGGAGCACCTTTCGGTTTTGTGATTACATCAATGGTATTGCTGATCTTTGCGATTGGCTTTGTCAGCATGACACCCTTTGTCAAAGAAGCAGGCGCCTTTTATTCCTATATCTGTTTGGGACTGGGACAGAAGATAGGAATGGGAGCTGCCTATATTGCGTTGCTGACTTATACCGCGATTCAAGCTGGGATCTATGGTTATATTGGCTGGGCAATCAATGATTTGGTGGTGAGCTATGGGGGGAGTCCACATCCATGGTGGGTGTATTCACTACTGACCATCGCCGTGGTGGCATTCTTTGGCTATCGCAATATTGATCTGAGTTCAAAAGTTTTGGGCATCAGTTTGATCTTAGAGATTGCCGTGGTCTTGATTTTAAATTCTGCAATTTTATATCAGGGCGGTGCGGAGGGAGTTAATCTACAGTCCTTTGAACCGAGCTATGCCTTGAGTGGCGGCTTGAGTCTAGCGATCTTGTTTGCCTTAACTGGATTTATTGGCTTTGAATCGGCAGCAATTTATCGAGATGAGGCCATTGATCCCGAACGCACCATTCCCAGAGCCACGTATTGGTCGGTGATTATTATTGGAGTGTTTTATACGTTTTCGGCATGGTCATTGGTGATAGCGGCTGGGCCCACTCAACTGCTGAATGTGGTCAATCAGACCTTACATGGAAGCGGCAATATGTTACTCGATCTTGCACGCCAATATACGGGTGCCACCTTTAGCCATGTGATTCAAATATTATTAATCAACAGCTTATTTGCATGTGTACTGAGTTTCCACAATATCTTGGTGCGCTATCAATACGCTTTGGCCCATCAGGGTGATTTGAGTCCGATACTGGTTAAGATTCATCCGCGCTATCATTCGCCCTACCAATCTTCGGTCATCCAAACCTGTATCGCAGTTATGGTGATCATGATTTGTGCATTTTTCGCATTGGACCCACTCACACAAGTCTTTGGTTACATGGCTGGGATCTCGACTGTTGGTTGCGTCGCGTTGATGGTGCTGACCAGTATTGCGGTATACCGTTATTTCTCTAAAAATCAACAGCATCATGTCAGCCGTCTACAAACACATTGGGCGCCTCTGTTGGCTGCGCTGCTGTTAGGGCTGTGTTTAAGCATGATTTTAATTAATTTTCCGACTTTAACCGGTGGAAGTCTATGGGTGTGTATGCTCCTCGCGTTGATCGTGCCGATGTTCTTCTTGATTGGTGTCTTTAGACAAAGCCAACTTATTCAAAAGACAACTTGAAAAGTCTTGCAACTCGTTATAGCGTGATGAGCAATTTATATTGGATCTTGTAAATAGGGATAGGTAAATACAATGACGCAGTCCAGCATGATGAAACAGGTGGTGATTACTGAAGCCGGTGGCCCAGAGAAGTTGCAGATCGAGCAGACCCAGCTCCCAGTCGCGCAAGCGAATGAGGTTTTGATTAAAGTCCGTGCTTTTGGTTTAAACCGTCCAGATATTCTCCAGCGCCAAGGTCTGTATCCAATGCCGAAGGGCGTGACGCCTGTTCCGGGATTGGAAGTCGCGGGTGAAGTGGTCGCTGTCGGTGCAGA
>JASLIY010000337.1 GCA_030152675.1 Acinetobacter sp. | reverse complement strand
GTTTCCTGGTAGGCCAGCTTCTGAACTGTCACCACTATTCATGGCATTGACGATACGAGCACGTAGCATTTCATTTTTAATGCCATAGGGTTCTGCTTCATCAAAGGTATGGTGTCGGAATAGATTGAGGTGGTAGATCGGTGGGAGCAGTAAAGGACCCAATCGTTTTGACCAAGTGGGAACGCTCCAACCATCATAGCGAAACGTGGGGCTATAACTGATCACGCCTGCAACTGGGTATTGTGCAGCATACTGCAAAGCCAGTAATGCCCCCATCGAGAGGCCGGCAACGAAAAACTCATCCACCTGTTGTTGTAAAATCAAAGCTCCTTGATAAACACTGGCAAACCAATCTTCCCATTGCGTATTGACCAAGTCCTCGACACCAGCACAATGTCCTGCAAGTTGAACCCCATAGACGCTATAGCCTGCTTGATGCAGTGAACGTGCAAGACCGCGCATTTCATTTGGGGTGCCTGTTAAGCCATGAATAAGTAATATGCCGGTGCGCTGATCTGAAGCTTGGGCGGGGAGGAAAAAGGCGTGATCGTTCATTAAGCGCTTACCCGTGTTGTATCGACTTGAACTTGCGTGTCAGTGACTAAGTGATGCAGGGGAGTGATGAGCTCACTGAGCTGTGCAAATGGGTGGTGTGGAATGCGCTGTTGTTGGCAGTAATGCAGCAAACTACTTTTGGCAAATACCACATCTGCTTGTTCAGCAAGACAAAAATCAGAACGACCATCACCAATCAGGATGGTTTGCGTGGCGTATGTGGTATTGGATATGTTGCATTTGCAGGTACCACTTTGACTTAGGCAGTGCGAATTAGCATAGGGGAATTCGAGTTGCCAACCACGTGTGGCTGTTTGCTGCAGGTGGTTGGCAATAATCGGTAAATGATCAAGCTGATACTTTTTAAGGATTGTGCTAATGACGCGATCGAGTCCATCACTGACGATACTGAGTTGTAATTTATGTTGTGAGCAAAACTGAACCAGATCTAAAAAACCTAGATCGATTTCAACCTCTGCCAAAGTGGTTTCGAGTTGTTGTTCCGACATGTCGAGCAATGCAATTTGTTGTTGCATGCATGATTTGGAGCCAATCAGTCCGTGTTCCCATTGTTGTTCTATTTCAATCCATCCAGAACGCCCAAACTGATTTAACAAAAAGTCAGTCGTATCTTTCAAACTGATGGTGCCATCGAAATCACAAATGATATGCCAAGTGCTTGGGGAGTCAAAATCTTGGTCAGTAAATGGCATGGATAACCTCGCAATAAAATCTTAAAAATTTCAATAAGTTTTATATTTGTGAATTTAAGGCAAAGCGCTACTCGAGAATAATTTATATAGATTTGCATTGAATTATGTCTGAATAGTAAACAATGTTTTAATCACGCTGGCGACTATTGTATGAACTAAGCTGATCTTGAGCAATTAAATTTTGTGACCTTTTTAAAAGAATCTCATTTAACCCTTGTTGCTTCCTATTAAAAACATGTTGTAAATTAACTTGAGAGGCTGTTTGCTTCGGCTTGATTTAGGTGTTTTGATGATCGTTTTGGGGGTGCTATAAATAATAATGTTGCAGACATATTGCTGATATTTAACTAAATAATAGTTATTTTGTGCTGGTTTTGATATTGAGGTTTCGTGCTATAAACCGCATTTAATTTATTTATTTGATGTATATAATGCAGATTAAAAAAATATTTAATGGCTTGCTTTATAAGTGGAGATTATTTGATAATGCTGACAGAAACACTTATAAATGGTCATGTGTTTTGGGTTTTTTGTAGAGAGTGTGGTGTTGTGGTGAGTTTTATGCTGACCCTATTCTGATGCTATTTCTGAGAGGGGAACTTAAGAATAGTTCATCGAAATGTAGGTGCTGAGTGATGCTTTTGGGGCTGATTATTTATTTTAGGTTTGGGCTTCCTGCGTATGGTGGTGTCAATGCATAAGCCCATATTTAAAATAAACAATCAAGCACGTCCTCGCTGTCTTCAACAAGGATTATTGATTTTTGGGTTCTGTTTCAGTTGTGTTGCTTTTGCTCAGCAAGATTCGTTGGAACTCAGTATTGGAGCCAATTTATCTTTTGATTTTCAGGCTTATAAAGGTCGCAGTGTGGAGTTAAGTGTATTGCCAACGCTGTTCTTCGAGCATGAGCTTTTTTATGCTGAAGGCGATGAGCTTGGCATGTACCTTGTGGATGATGATCAGCATCAGCTGCGGTTAAACCTATATTACGATGGCAGCGCTTATCGTCCAAGTGCAGCACTTCAAGATTTAAAGGCGCGCAAGTGGTCGGTGATGGTGGGTGCAAGCTATATGTATATCAGCCCGATCGGTGCACTAAAACTGCAATTTGCACGTGATGTGCTGTCTAGAAGTCACGGTACAGTGACAAGTTTGTCTTATTTGGCCTTATTTGAAACGGGTTCGTGGACCGTTATTCCTGAGCTCGGTCTACAGCGGAGTGATGCGCGCTATAACCAATATTATTTTGGGGTCAATGCAGCAGAGTCAGCTTTGACCAGCATTGAGGCGTATGCGCCCGCTCAGAGTATGCAGCCTTATGCCAGTCTGGTATTGGATTATCGGCTGAACAAGCATTGGGATGTGTATGCAATGTTGAGTGTGGACTATTTATCTAAAGCGCAATACCGCAGTCCAATGGTCGATACGCGTTTCGCAGTCGAGCCTGCGCTTGGTGTGAATTATACATTTTGATCGGTCATTTTGAGTGACCGCAAGTTTGATGTGTGGAATGCATAACAGCTGGATGTATTTACATCTCTTCAGTTGTTATGCGGTGTAAGGTCGCGTCTCACGCGATCAATATCGTTTGCTTGATATAAATATGGGTATAGGAACGTCTTATGACAATCAATGAAGCGCAACTTCTAGAAGATGAAGCCAAATATTGTTCACATGGTGATACGGTTCACTATGTGAATCCGCCAAAAATCTTCACCAATTGTCAGGGGAGTTATCTTTATGATGATCAGGATGTGCCTTATCTCGACTTACAGATGTGGTATTCGGCAGTCAACTTTGGGTATAAAAACAAGCGTTTAGAGCAGGTTTTAATTGATCAAATTCATACACTGCCGCAAATTGCCAGTCAATATCTACATCCGACCAAGATTGAGCTGAGCAAAGTGATTGCGCAGGATATCTTCGCCAAGACCGGCTTGGAAGGACGTGTTCACTATAATGTGGGCGGCTCTCAGTCGATTGAGGATTCACTGAAGTTGGTACGTAATTATTGCAAGGGCAAAAGTCGCATGTTTGCCTTTGAAGGCGGCTATCATGGCCGTACTCTGGGTGCTTCATCGATTACCTCGAGTTATCGCTATCGTCGTCGCTATGGTCATTTTGGTGAGCGCGCACAATTTATTCCATTCCCATATCCTTTCCGTCGCCCCAAAGGCATGACCCCAGAAGAGTATGCTGACAAGTTGGTTGCTGAATTCGCACGCTTATTTGAAACTGAATATCATGGCGTATGGGACCCGAAGGCACAAGAAAGTGAATTTGCGGCTTTTTATATCGAAACCATTCAAGGGACGGGGGGGTATGTGATTCCACCCATGAACTTCTATCCGGGACTCAAAAAGGTACTCGATCAGCACGGCATCTTATTGGTGGTGGATGAAGTGCAAATGGGCTTCTACCGCACAGGTAAACTGTGGTCTTTTGAGCATTTCGATATCAATCCAGATGTGGTGGTATTTGGTAAGGCCTTAACCAATGGTTTAAATCCTTTGGCGGGTCTATGGGCGAAAGAGGAATTGATCAATCCAGAA
>JASLIY010000218.1 GCA_030152675.1 Acinetobacter sp. | reverse complement strand
ATTTTTCCCAGCTTTGGCACAGCAACGTTTTATCTTGGACAAACGCTCCCTGCTGACCATCATGGCGATCAACTTGGCTTTTGGTTTCTTTGCGAGTGGCATCAACAATGCTGCACATATTGGCGGTATGGTGATGGGCGCAATACTGGCACTGGGTTGGTACGCCACACAGTACTACAGGCTGCCTAAAATCAGCACCTGGTTGATCCTGATCTTGGGTGCAGCGCTCAGCTATGCGGTATATCTTTACCTACTCTCGCAAGTCGTACAGATCCACGAGCTTTGGCAGATGGCACTTGAGCAGATGCAATTATATCGGGCGGAATAAATGGGATGGTTGGAGTTTATTCACTCGTCGCTTCAAGATACGCTTCAAGGGTGTAACGCCAAAAGCGTAGACCACTTGAAGTACCCTGCTTCATTATCTGCTCGGCAAGTCTAACTGCACCTCATCCTCAGTGCCTGAGATTATTCTTTTACTTTTTTAAAATTAACAAAAACTTTGCTTGCGCTGAGGGGATGTCCCGATACCTCCCCGCGCAAATAGGCGGCGTCCTGCCGCCAGTATCCAAAACCGTTTATGATCTTAGGTTCTCTAGAAGCTTATAGCTTAGGCTATTTAGATGTAAGTCCTAGCTCAAGCCAACGAACACTCCCTCCTGCCCACTATTGATTCAACTCCCTTAGGCTTTGCAAAGGCGGTAAATCGCTGAGATAGCCAAGGCGATAACGCCCAATCAAGGCACACAGCACGGCCATGAGCGGCGGAAGCAATAACCAGATTTGCACATGCCACTGTAGATCCAACTGCATTTGATGCGCCACAATGGCACTGATCAGTTCAGCCAATAAACAGGCCATCAAACCCGCGACTGCACCCATAAAGCCAATCTCAATACTGAGCATATTTTTCAACTGGCGCTTGGAGGCACCAAAGGAACGTAATAAGGCAACTTGTTTTTTACGCGCATCCATCAATAAATTGATACAGGCCACCAGCACCAAAAACCCTGAAACACTGACCAATAAAGCCAAGACCCCAATCACCTGAACCAACACATTGACCAAACGCTTGATCTCTTCCAAGATCAATGACACATCAATAAATACCGTATTGGAAAACTGTTGAATCAACGAGATTAATTGTGGTTTTTGCGCCTCAGGCACATAAAAACTGCCCAAATAACTGCCAGCATTCACATCCAAGGTCTGAGGTGCAAAGATAAAGAAGAAGTTTGGACTAAAGCTCTGCCACTCGACCTGACGTAGATTGACCACCTGACTATGTAGCTCGCCTTCTGGCAGACTAAAAGTCAGTTGATCGCCGATCTTGATCCCCAACTCTTTGGCTAGTTTGGCTTCGACCGACACTTCACCCACCTGTTGCAGTGAGGCCTTACCCTCTAGGATCTGATTATCACTCGGATAATGATCGGTCTGGGTCAGATTGAGTTCACGTCGCAAGGCATTATTTTTCTTTACCAAATCCGCAGCAAACGCCTGTCCATTGATACCAACCAAACGCCCTCGAACGTTGGGATACAGCGCTGTCTGCCAAGCATGTGCTTTGAGTTGCTGCTCAAAAGGCTCCAATTCATAAGGCGGTAAAGCATAGACAAATTGATTGGGGGTGTTTTCAGGCAACTGTTGCTGCCACCGCTCCAGCAAATCTGTGCGCAACACCAACAACACACTCATCAGACTCAGCCCCAAAGCCAAGGCCGTGATCTGAATCGCAGATTGTGCCGGCACACCCACATAGCTAGAAAAACCATTGCGCAGTCGTTTCAATACACTCAGCAACAGCCAGACCACGCCATATAACACCCCACTCAGACCAATCAACGCCAACATCACCCAGGCGGTCAGACTGATATTTTCAGTCAATACCACACTAAAGATGATCAAGCTCAGCATGCCGGCCCCCAGCATCAAGCCCCATGAACGCGCTGACTTATGTGCTTGGCGAAGTACTCGGATCGGTGCCGTATTTAGCAACTCCCATAAACTCGGCACGACAAAACCCAACAACACCACCACACTGGTCAGCACAGCAATCGGCAACGGTCCGATCAGCATATCGATGAGGGAAAAACTAAATTGCAATTGCGGAATCAATTGCGACATCAGCTGCAATAATAAATACGCAAAGCCCAAGCCCGCTGCACTCCCGATCACGATCGCTATCGCCACCACACTCAGCAATAGCAGCAGATAGGCCTGCAACATTTGTCCACGACTGGCCCCCAAGCAACGCATCAAGGCAATGTGATCTTGGCTTTGTTGCACATAACGTTGACTGCTCAGCGCAATGGCGATACCACACAGTAAAATGGTCAAGATATTGGCCAACTGTAAAAAGGTCTCTAAGTTTTCAATCGGCTTCATCAAACGCACATTGGCCTGTTGTGCGGTGCGTAGTTTCAACGAGCTTTGATTATCCTCCTGCAACGTCGCAGTGCTCGCATCTGTGGATGAACTTTGCGCTGAGGGGGTGGCTGTATGTTCAACTTGTTGTGATTCTGCCTGTGTCGTCGCAGTGGATGATGAACTTACTGCCATCGCCGTATCTGCTGCGGCGTTTGACTCAGCGGCTTGCTGTTGCTGTTGCTTAAAGTCCGCAGTAAATGCCGCCACATCATGTGCTGCGCCAGCCAAGAGCAGTCGATACTCCGCCCGACTTCCGACTTGGATCGCTTGGGTACGTGCCACATCTTGCTGTGAAATAATCACCGTCGGCGAAAAACCCGCAAAGCCCATTTCTTGGTTACTGTCATGTTCGATCAACGCAGTGACTTTAAATGTCGCATCTGCAATCTGTACCTGATCCGACAACTTCAGCTTGAGTAAGTCCATGGCGCGCTGACTGAGCCAAACTTCACCAGACTGAATCTGTGCTGCAGCAGGCTGTACACGCAACTCACCACGCAAGGGAAAGTTCGGCTCAATGGCTTTGACATTCACCATGACAAAATTGGCATCGGTATGCGCCATGGAACTAAATAAGGTCACCTGTGACTGAGTTAAATGGCGTTGCTGCGCTGTACTGCGCCATTGATCTTCAATCGGATATTGGTCACTCAGCACCAAATCAGCGGCTTGCATTTTGGCAGCCTGTACATTGACCGCTTGCTGAATTTGTTGATTGCTAAACTTGAGTGCGGTGGTGGCACTGATGGCCAAACACAGCGCAAAGATCAATAGATACAAGCCACTCGAAGCAAAGCTTTGTTTACGCAACACACTGAACAATGGGCTCATGTCTGCACACCCTCAGCCGGCACTGCAGCTGAATCAGCCCGGCGTTCAATCAACTGACCATCATGCAGCTCAAAATGACGTTGGCATTTGGCCGCCAAAGCATTGTCATGCGTGACCACCACCAAGGTGGTGCCGAGTTCACGGTTGAGATCAAACAACAATTGTTCAATCTCTTGGGCAGTGTGCTCATCTAGATTCCCCGTGGGCTCATCCGCAAAGACAATTTTGGGTTCAGCGATCAAGGCACGGGCAATCGCAACCCGTTGTTGCTCCCCGCCCGAAAGTACTTTTGGCGTTTGATTGGCCTGACGCGCCAAACCGACTTTTTCCAACAACGCCAAGGCTTTGCGCTCAGCTTGTGCATAATTAAAGTTCGGTTTTAAGCGCAAAGGCAGCATCACGTTTTCTAAGGCGGATAAATCAGGCAGCAACTGAAATGCTTGAAAGATAAAACCAATATGTTTTAAACGCAGCAATGCCCGCTGTTCTTCTTTGAGTTGATGCGTGGCTTCTGCACAGACATAGAGCTGCCCTGAGCTCGGTTGATCCAAGGTTGCCAACACGCCCAATAGGGTCGACTTTCCAGAGCCAGAACGCCCAGTAATCGCCACTTGTTCGGCAGGATAGATCTCGAGATTGATATTTTCAAAAATCGTCAAAGCCTTGTCATGCAACTGTAGTGTTTGGGTCAATTGTTGTGCAGAAATAATGGCCTGTGGCATGATGTTGCTACTTGGGTCAAACTGAGTCATAAACAGCCCATACCTATACAAATGTTAGAAGCGCAAAGGGGAAAAGGTTCAATCAATATGATGAATAAACACGGGATAAAAAAACTGCTACAAGCCTGCATGTTTAGCATAATTTGCATGTTATCAGTCAATAGTTTTGCAAAAAGCATTCTGATTCTCGGTGATAGTCTCAGCGCAGGCTATGGGATGCAACTCTCACAAGGCTGGGTCAACCTGCTACAAAAACGTTTAGATGAGCAATATGCTAAAAAACATCAAGTCATCAATGCCAGTGTCAGCGGTGAATCCACCAGTTGTGCATTGGCACGTTTGCCCAAATTGCTCAGTAGCCATCGTCCCGATATCGTGGTGATTGAACTCGGTGGCAACGATGGTCTACGCGGCCAATCTCCACAAATGATTGAAAACAATCTATCTCAAATCATCCAACTCAGTCAAAAAGCCAATGCCACGGTATTGATGTTGGGCATGAACATTCCGCCTAACTATGGCAGTGCCTATAGCACTGCCTTTGAAAATAGCTTTAAACGCGCCAGTCAACGCCACCAGATCAAATTGGTGCCGTTCTTTATGCAAGGTGTTGCAGGCAATAAGAACCTGATGCAAAAAGACTTGATCCATCCCAATGCCAGTGCGCAGCGGATTCTCTTGGACAATGCCTACCCTGCGATCAAAGCCGCGTTGTAGTTGATCTTGATCTTGATCTTGATCTTGATCTTGATCTCATCGTCGCTGCTGTAAAGTCCATGAGGCACGAGGTTTACTGTAGGGTTACTGTCATGTAAGTAAAACTGCAAAAAAGGCGATGTCCTTAAACATCGCCTTTTTGTTTGCATATTTTGTTTTCAGTACTTAGAAATCGTAGAAAATCACTTCACCGCTTTCAAGTGAATACTCCGCACCGACCACCTTGAGTTGACCTTTGGCAATCAAACATTCCAAGACCGCTGAGCCATGACGTAACTGATTGACAGAGGCAAATACATTGGAGCGTACTGCATGTTTTGAGAGTTTATTGAGGTCATCTTTCAGTTCAGTTTGCATCAAAATTTCAACTGATGGGCGAACGCGATTCACGATCGACATCAAGTTGGCAGATGGCGGTGAATCTGGATTGGTCAAGGTATCAATGGTGGCCTGAATCGCGCCACAGTGGCTATGCCCCAGCACGATCACCACCGGACAGTTATAACGCTCGGCTGCGAACTCAACACTGCCGACCTGTGAAGGCGCAACCACATTGCCCGCAACACGAATCACAAACAAATCACCGAGCCCCTGATCAAAGACCATTTCCGCAGGTACGCGTGAATCCGAACAGCCCAGCACGATCGCAAATGGGTGTTGATCCTCTGCCATTTCTGCACGTTGCTGATGCGATAAAACCTGTCGATAATGGGTTTCACCACTAACAAAACGTTGATTCCCTTGTTTTAAAAGTTCTAATGCTTCTATTGCAGTGAGCATGTGTATTCCCGTGGATGACGTCATGCTGCCATTTTAAATTGCTATTTTTTGAAAGTCACTGATAAAAATTAAACTCTGTTACAATTTTTACAACTTCAGTGATCTCGCCCAAAGAGCGCAACCCATTTCATAGATTCAACGCTATTCATTGAATTAGCTCATGTAAATCCGCTTTTACTGGCTATAAAAACGTTGCAAATCAATAGCATTTGCTAAAAAAATAGGCAATAGCCGCAGTCAACTATCGACTAAAGATAATCAATCTCACCACAGCTGACGCACTTTTATATAATGGTGAATCATCTTTGAGGACGATCTGGTATGACCCAACTGCCCATTACGCAGCGATGCGCTCGGCGCTTTAAACAACTTTTCAGTATCGCAGTGCTGTGCAGCCTCTATGCCACGGCGAGTTTTGCTCACTCTCCGAGCCAAAATGATACGCTCGACTATCAAAAAGTATTACGTGAAGAACGAAGTTGGGCAGGCTTAAGCAGTAAAACCTTGCGTGTCGGCGATGTGGTCTGGTCTTATAGTGAAGGCGGTCAAAAGACGCTACCCACCCTGCTCTTGATTCATGGCTTAGGCAGTAGTCGTGATTCTTGGAATCCGATCGCACATGCGCTGACGCCTTATTATCATGTGATTATCCCCGATCTTCCCAGCAGTGGTGAGACTCAAGTGCCGAGTAATTTTGATTATTCTGTACCGAATGTCACCGAGCAACTCCGACGCTTTGTCGAGGCCAGCCAAATCCCCAACAAACTCAATATTGCAGGCCACTCTCTAGGCGGCACCATTGCCATGTTTTATGCCTCACAGTATCCCTTTGATACGCAAAGTTTAGTGTTGATCAGCAGCGGTGGCTTATTTAAAAATAACAGTACCGCTTATCTGAAAAATCCGATCTATCTGAAACAGCTTTTGGTCTCACGTCCGGGTGATCTCAACTATGTCAAAAGCAAAGCCATGTATGATGCGCCCTTTGTACCGAGCATGATCAATAAGGCGCAAGAACAACTATTGATCTCCCAAGCCGACTCGACCGCCAAAATCATTCACCAACTTGACGAACTCAACAAGCTCTACACCATTGCATCCTATGCCAAAATGGCAAAAAATATCGAAGCTCCGACTTTGATCATCTGGGGACAACAGGATCAAATCGTCAATGTCGAAGTGGCACAAGAACTGAAAAGCATGTTGAAACGTGCAGATGCGCCTGTCATATTAAACCGCGTCGGTCATGTGCCGATCTTAGAAGCCCCAGAACGTGTGGTTCAAAGTTATTTACCTTTCTTACAACGCAGTATTCAACAGAAGAATCCGTTAGCAGACGACTAACCACTTGGCCTTAGGAGGGCTGTGTACTTGAAAAATCCGATGATTGAACAATTGATTGATGCACAGCTCGACTTTTTGGCGCAGTGTTTCAATCAGCCCGACCGTGTAGAAACCGAGTTTGTCAGTTTTTACCATTGGCTTAGAAAACAACAATTACAAGAGATTTGGGGCTTTGAACAAATCTATGCATTGATTGAACAACAAATTTTGGCAACCCCAGCCAGCGACTTCCTGATCGAACAAATCGCAGATCATATTCGCTTTGCCTTGGTTCACCCTGCCAATGAACACACGCTGATTGAAGATGTGATTCCAGTGCTGACCGTCGATCAAATGGCCTTATATATCGCCAGCAAAAGCTCGCATCGTAAAAAGCTCATTGCACAATTTACTCAGCATCCCGCCTTCTCGGCCATGTTGACGGAGTTGATCCAACATTCGATCCAAGACTATGTCGATAACTCGATCGTCAATAAAAAGGTCCCAGGGGTCGGTCGCTTTATGAAGATGGGAAAATCCGTGCTCGAAAGTGTCACTGATACCAACTTAGATGACACCGTAAAGCATTATTTGCAAAAAAATATCATCAAAATCAGTCAACTCAGTGAACAAGTCATCAACCGACATTTTGATGATCAAAAACTCTATCATTTCCAAGCCAATCTCTGGCACAAAGTCAAAAAGATGCCGCTCGCTGGTATCAAGAACTATATCGAAGTCCAAGATTTGCCGACCACAGTAAAATTTGCGCAGCAAATGTGGGATCATCTACGTCAAACGGATTATCTCAAGCAACAGGTGCATGATGGCGTTTATGCTTGGTATGCTCGCAATCAAGAACGTAGCTTTGATCTGCTGCTCAGAGATCTGAATATTGATGAGGCCTTGCTCCAGCAGCAACTGCAAGCGCTGCTCAATCCAGTGATCCAAAGCATGTTGTCTCAGGACTATTTACGTTCGCGTGCCCGTCTCTATCTCGAACAGTTCTTCTATGCCGACAGCACCTTAGCCTTGTTGCAACAGCTGCAAACGCAGTCTACGGTAGAAGCTGCAGCAGCAAGCACTGAAACACCCCCATCAGAAACGGCGGATGCCCAGCAAAGCTCTCAGCCCACTCAATCTTCAGTTGTGCCAGACTAAATAGCCGTCAGCCATAGGCCAACACTGGCATTCAGCTATACGGCAAAGCCCAGACCGCAACCTAAAACGCCAAAGCATGAATTCTCTGCTTTGGCGTTTTCATTTCAAGATCGTTTAGCTTTACTTTAAAAGTTATAAACCACGCCCAAATTATAACGACGTCCATCCAAAACGTAGTTATAGCGATCACGGTCAATTTCTTTATCTAGAAGGTTATAAACCCCAGCCGCAATCTTGATCTGTGGCGTCGCGTTGTAGTTGACCCCAAGATCAAGCATGGCATAGGCGGGTTTACCTTTGGCCATTGTGGTTCGACTCAAATAATCGGAGGTCTTACTTCGATAATTGACCCGTGTCCATGCCGAGAACTGATCATCATAATCCCAATCCACAGTCGCATTAATCATGTGTTTTGGCATTTCATTTAAAGGTTTGCCTGTGTTGGGGCCACTTTTCTGCTCGGTATCGGTATATGTATAGTTGCTGTTCAAATTCAATGCTGGGCTAAGCTGCCAACCGAATGTGGTTTCAATACCACGCATATTGGCCTTATCCACGTTCTCACGTAGACTGACAAAATCAAATTGCTCCCCTAACCAAGGACAACCGAGACTGCCCGAATCCCCCTGACAATCGCGAATCTCAGTGATTTTATCTTTGAATTCACTATTAAAAATCGTCAAACCAGCATTGAGATTATCATGATTATCCCAGTTAAATGACACTTCATAATTGATACTCTGTTCAGGCTTCAGTGCGGGATTGCCCACGATCACGCCCTTACTTTGGCCGCCTCCTGTTGCCTGCCCCCACTCTGCGACTGTGGCACGCAGTGCTGGGGTTTTATAACCAGTTGATACCCCACCTTTGATCACCCAATCATCATTGAGTGCCCAAACAGCATAAACTTTCGGACTCCAGTGACTACCAAATTTCTCATCTTTGTCCATACGCAACGATGTATTCAGACTCAAATCGTCAAGCAAGGCCCAACTGTCTTCAGCAAAGAGTGCCCAACGATAACGATCCAAACTCGACACGGGGGTCTTGCCACCGATAACCAACTGATTGCCCAAGTCATCGAGTTCTTCTTTGAGATACATCCCGCCGAGGCTTAATGCATGTGCACCAAGTTGTATCTGATTGATGCTATTGAACGTTGTATTGACGGCCTCCATATTGCGTGAGGGATTTTCATTTTCCTCTCGCTGTAGATAAGAATGGCTATCCACGGGACCAAACTCACCACGGTGACTCAGGGTGTATTCGGTACGATAATAGTCATTACGCGAATCCTTTGGATAGATCCCTTTGGCGTTGGGCTTATCGGCGATGGTTTTACCTACGTTTTGATCGCGGTTCTGAATTGAACGTTGATACTCAAGTTCGAGCGTATGCAGATCATTCGGTGTAAAACTTAAGCTCGCCCCTCCAGAACGCATTTTTTGTTTGTTATAGCCCCCAATGATGTCGTCTTCTTGACGCTGTGAAAACAAGGCATTGGCTTTAAAACCAAGAAGATTGTCAATCAAAGGACCTGAAACAAAGCCATTGGCTTGATATAAATTCCCAGAGTCTTGGTTTTCTTGCAAAGTGCTATCGATTTTTGCCGAGCCTGTCCAGGTTGAGCCGGTTTTCTTGGTAATGATATTGATCACCCCACCCATGGCATCTGAACCATACAGGCCTGACATCGGCCCTCGAATGACTTCGATCCGCTCAATCGCCCCAATCCCTGGCAACCAGCCTTGTTCAATCCCCGAGTTATCACTGTTTGGACGCACCGAACGTGAGTTCACCTTTTTACCATCCACCATGATCACCGTATAAGCACTGCCCATGCCGCGGATACTGATATCACTCGAACTACCACCGCCCGTCACCACCACACCCGGAATGTCCTTGAGCGCATCCGTAACATCGCGATAGGCTTTTTTATTGATCTGCTCCTGCCCCAGTACCGAAATCGAGGCGGGTGCTTTTTTAATATTTTGTTCAAAACCACTGGCACTGACCACCATGGTCTCTAGTTTGGTCACCACAGGTGTGGTGGATGAGGAATTTTCAGAGTTTGACGTGGATGATGTGGCCGCAACGTGTGCCAATGATGATGAGCTATCTGAGGATGAAAGCGGTGTAGATGCTGCAAATGCGGTCGGCATCATGAGACTGAAGACCGCAATAGAACATACGCTTTGGCGTAGACCGAGTGACATAGTCGTATTCCCAAATGTGTTGTAGTAAGTAAATTGTGAATGAATTGTGGATTTAACCCTGCACAGTGTAACAAATGAGAATGAATAGACAAGTGATATTAATTATCATTTGCTTTTTGGCAAAAAAGCTATTACATAAGATATTGTTTTTAAGTCTATTTTTTATTTTAGAAAAAAGAAAAACCTCCCAAATGGGAGGTTTTGAATTTTTAATGCAGCAGAAGCATTAAAAATTTGAGCGCTGGGCGATATGATTTAAAATTATTTAAAATATGCGCCTTCAGCTTGGCTGTGATCAGTTTGATCGACCACACGGCTCAGCTCTGGAATATGCTCTTTCAACGTGGTTTCAACGCCTTGCTTCAAAGTCACATCAATCGCTGAACAGCCTTGGCAACCGCCGCCAAACTTAAGCACTGCGGTTAAACCATGGGTTTCATCTTGTTGCACTTCAACCAATGCGCAGTTACCGCCATGTCCTGCAAGGCCCGGATTAATTTCGGCTTGTAGCACATAGGTGATGCGCTCTTCGATCGATGCATCAGGACCTACGCGTGGCACTTTAGAGTTTGGTGCACGGAAGGTCAATTGACCGCCAAAACGATCTTTATTGTAATCGATCACCGCATCTTTAAGATATGGGATCGAAGGTGAATCGATATATGCAGGAAAATCAGGATACTCTTGCTGATAATCAGTCGGTACGACTTCTTCTGGGGTACTATAAGCCATACAACATTCAGCACGTGGTGTCCCCGCATTTTCAACGAATACACGAACGCCCATGCCGGCCGTTCCTTGTTTTTCGAGGAGATCCTTTAGATACTCTTGTGCATTTGGGGTGATTAATAAATTTGGAATTTCTTCTGCAACTGCAGTGCTGATGTTCTCAGTCGTCATAACTTTTTCCTCACGCTGAAGCTGTCATTCTAACTGAAGATGAGGCAGTTTTATATTAAATCAACTAAAACTGTCGGAATTAATCAAAATAAGCGTCATCCAGTGCGATGCATGGCATTATGATGGCTAAATAAATTCTTTTTATTGTGAATTTTGATGTTGAATCTACCTTTTTATCATACAGTTACACTGATTATTATTACTGTCATCGTCTCAATAATGGCTTTTAACTCGCCACAGCTCAAAGCACGCCTGTTGTTTTGGCCACCGGCGATGCAACAAGGGCAATACGATCGCTTTATTACCCACGGCTTTGTCCATGCCGATGGTGCACATCTGTTGTTCAATATGATTACCCTATTTTTCTTTGGCAGCATTATTGAAAGTTTTTATCGTCAGTACCTGTTTGAGATGGGGTTTGTACTGTTTTATTTGGGGGGATTAATCTTTGCGATCCTTCCGAGTTATTTAAAACATAAGCATGACACACGCTGGGCCAGCTTAGGTGCTTCGGGTGCAGTCTCAGCAGTGTTGTTTGCCTATATCTTGTTTGCACCGTGGAAATTGATCTTCGTGTTCTTCATCCCTGTGCCTGCGATTGTGTTTGCCTTCTTATATGTTGGCTACAGTATTTGGGCTGGAAAACGTAACAATGACAATATCAACCACAGCGCGCATCTGTGGGGGGCTGCTTACGGCATCGTGGTCACGATCCTGATCGAACCAAGAATTGTACCGATGTTCCTGCAAAAACTGATCAACATACCGTTCTAATCCATCGCAAGCATCTTGCAATGATTCAAGCTGCGCTGACATCTCCTCAGCGCAACTCCTACAGCCAAACCACATCGCGGCTTACGTTTCTCTACCACTTTGTCACTTTATGCTAGCCCATCGTTTGGCGAGGCGTAGATAATGGTATACAACTGTATATTTCATTCTGATTAAGCTAAGAGTTTCTCACATGTCGAACTTATTAGACGGTATCCAATTTGCTGTAGATCCGCAGACTCAAAAAAATAGCAGCTCCAGTATTGGCAAAGCCATTCTTTCCGAGGCTTTGTCTACCGTAGACCATCACAATGCCCAACAAGTGCTGGAAGAAAAAAACTGGCGTAAAAACTATCCGCATTACTTCAAATGTCTGGTCGAACATGGCATTCGTTCAGCCCAAGACAGTATTACCATTGCGCAACAGGGCTTACATAAAGCCCAGCATAGTTTTGACTTTTATCGTCATGGACAACGTTATTTACTCAAAGATCTTATGGACATCTCTGCCATTGATCAGCTGCATAACGTTAAAATCCAAGGACAAAGCCAGGCTGCGCCTGAGTGGTATATTCCCTACCAAGGTCAAAACCTCACTGGGGATGCGCTGCTTGAGCAGATCGAGCGCTGGTTAGAACAAGGTATTATTGAACAGACCCATGCTGATGCACTAAAACGTGTCCAGGCACATCCTGAATGGCTGGATTTATCTCAGCGTACCATGGTGTTATTCGGTGCAGGATCAGAAGCCGGGCCACTCAAATGGCTGGCCAAATGGAAAGCCAATATCGTCGCCATTGATCTCCCTAACCCCAAAGTCTGGGAGAAAATTATCGCGATCGTCGAGGCCGGCAATGCAACCCTGTATGCACCGAGCCAGACACCGATTTCAGCACATGCCACGACTGCAGACATTCAATCCCAACTTGGCGCAAACCTCCTGACACAGACGCCAGAGATTGCCCATTGGCTCGCACAAAACCCGCATCAACTTGATCTGGCTGCCATCGCCTATCTAGATGGTGAAAAGCATGTACGGGTATCGATGGCCATGGACTGCATTGTCCATTACGTTAGTCAAAAAAAACCCGATAGCTCACTGATGTATATGTGTACGCCGACGGATGTGTATGCCATTCCGCAACAAACCGTGCAGCATGCTCAACACAAATATCAACAACGCTCCAAAGTAGAACGTATCCTGAGTAAAAGCATCTCAACCTTGAGTATGCGTCAGATGTTCCAAAGCAGTGACCAACAACTGATTGCCTCGGACAATAACAAATCCTATGGCATTGCTGACTGTATCGTGGTGGAACAAGGACCCAACTACGCTTTGGCGAAACGGATTCAGCAATGGCGTGCCACAGTCGCTCGTCATCAAGGTCAACAGGTCAGTATCAACATTGCACCGTCAACCACCACTCGCTCCGTGGTCAAGAATCCCTTGCTCAAAGCAGCCTTCCAAGGTGCGAGTCTGTTTAATGTCGAAGCCTTTGCACCCGAGACCACCAACGCCATCATGGCCGCACTTTGGGTGCATGACCTGTGTCACGCTGATGCTTTAGCCAATCCAAACAATCCCTTAGAACATCCTTTGCAATTGATCATGGATGCAGCCAATCATGGTGGGTTATGGCATGTGGGCTATTTGGCCAGAACCGCACTGCCCTTTGCTGCGTTGTATGGCTTTGCCAAAGACAAAAGCCCGTTTAAAAAGACACGCTAAGTCATGTCGTTGGATTAGCCACAAAAAAGCGCTGCCATTGCAGCGCTTTTTTTCTTATCCGTTTGCACGCATAGACTGATTTAAGCAAAGACTTTGAGCAGTAACCAATACAAACCACCCGATAAACAAATCGTGGCAGGTAAAGTAAAGATCCATGCAGATAGAATCGTTTTCACTGTATTGAAGTTTAAGCCAGATTTGTTGGCAACCATGGTCCCCGCCACCGCACTGTTCAAGACATGCGTGGTTGAAACCGGCATACCAAAGCCATCCGCAGCAGCAATGGTTGACATCGCCACAAGCTCAGCTGACATCCCTTGACCATAGGTCATGTGATGTTTACCGATACGCTCACCAACCGTCACAACAATACGCTTCCAACCCACCATGGTACCCAAGCCCAAAGCCAAGGCCACCGCAACTTTTACCCAAGTTGGGATGTACTGTAAAAATGCATCTAAATGGGTGCGGTATTCTTTCACCGATTTGGCTTGGCTTTCGCTCATTTCAGGCAAGCGTTTTTCTTTTTCCAAGCGTTTAAAGGTGGTGGTACTCAAGTACATGTCATTACGAATGGCATTGACCGCTTGTTCCGGAATCTCTTTTAAATCACCGTATTGACCAACACGGTTACCCAAATGCTCAGTTAAACTCGCCAATGCAGGTACAACTTCAGCGCTACTTTCTTTGGTTTGAATATACTTGGTGAGGATTTGACGTGCTTTTTCATCAGGAATGTCTTCATGATTGGCATAAATCGCGGTCGCGGTTTGATTCGACAACTGGTTGAAGCTCTGGATATGTTCATGATCCAAGCTTTTATTCAACGAGTAAGCCAAAGGCACCAAGCCGATTAAGATCAACATGATCAAGCCCATACCTTTTTGACCATCGTTAGACCCATGCGCAAAACTGACACCGGTACAGGTAAAGATCAAAATGGCACGAATAATAGGCGGTGGTGGTTTGTTACCTTCAGGTGGCTGAAACAATTCAAGCTGGCGTTTAAATACTTTTTTCACCAACAAGAATAAGATCGCCGCAAAAGCAAAACCAATCAAAGGCGAAAACAACAAGGCTTTACCGACTTTGATCACTTGATCCGTATCGATGCCACTGGCACCGCTGGCCGAGTGCAGCACATAGTTCATGATGCCCACACCCAAGATCGAACCAATCAGGGTATGCGAACTTGAAGCAGGAATGCCCAGCACCCAAGTCCCGAGGTTCCACATGATGGCTGCAATCAACATCGCAAACACCATCGCAAAACCAGCCCCACTGCCGACATTCATGATTAATTCAACAGGCAATAAGGCAATGATTCCGTATGCAACCGCGCCGCTGGCAACCATCACACCGAGAAAGTTACAAAACCCAGCCCACATGACCGCGACTGGCGCAGGTAAAGCATTGGTATAAATCACAGTTGCAACCGCATTCGCAGTGTCGTGAAAACCATTGACAAACTCAAATCCCAAGGCAATAAACAATGCCGTTGAGAGTAAAACAACAGAATAAAGACTCAGGGGAGGCACATGTGATAAATCAGCGCTGACCTGAACACCAATATAAATCAGTGTGGCAATAATTAACGTGAAAAACACCGGCATAAAAAACTTCGGTGTCGGTACGTGAACATTCGTCGATTTTGTAGACGGCACAGGCGATGCCGAATCTGAAGCAGAAGGATGTTTTAAGTTCATGCAGACGGTTAAGCGGATAAAAAAATCCACTTATTGTTCAATTAAATTATGACAATTATATGACAAATGCCGATGCATTACAGGCGTATTTAAGCACAAATAGGTTTCTTTAAATAAGATTTTGTAAGATATAGTTAAAAAATAAACATATATTACAACAACTTAAATCATCTGTGCGTTTTCAAACATCCGCTTTAATCCCTTGCAACTAAATTGTAATATTATCCGTTTTTTAAGATTTGGATGTTTTATGACGCTTATTATGCGTGGTCTTTATGACAAATTGATGAACAATTAAACAGAGTCGTTCACAATTGCTGCAATACTTTTCAGCCTTTAAAGATCACTGATTTTTAATTTACTTGACTGAAGCGTCGTCTAAGCCGCAATACTGCTCAATTTCTGCTAAAATACGCCCCATTTCAAATCTGTGTAATTTGGGGCCTCTATGTCTACGCTTACCACCTTAAAGCAGCTTCTGGCGCAACGTATTCTCATTATCGATGGTGCCATGGGGACCATGATTCAGCGCCACCAATTTGAAGAAGCTGATTATCGTGGTGAACGTTTTGTCGATTGGGCGCATGATCTCAAAGGCAATAATGATCTCTTGGTGCTGACCCAGCCCGATGTCATCCAAGGCATTCACGAACAGTATCTCGAAGCCGGTGCGGATATTATTGAAACCAACAGCTTTAACGGCACACGTGTTTCAATGTCTGACTATCACATGGAAGAACTGGTTCCGGAAATTAACCGTGAAGCAGCACGTATTGCTAAAGCGGCTTGTGAAAAATATTCAACACCAGATAAACCGCGTTTTGTTGCCGGTGTGCTTGGCCCGACATCGCGTACCTGTTCGATCTCGCCCAATGTAAATGATCCGGCATTTCGTAACATTAGCTTTGATGAACTGAAAGATAACTATATTGAAGCGGCCCATGCCTTAATTGAAGGTGGCGTCGATATTCTGCTCATTGAAACAGTGTTTGATACACTGAACTGTAAAGCAGCAATTTTTGCAGTCAAAGAAGTATTCAATCAGCTCGGTTATGAATTGCCGTTGATGATTTCAGGCACCATCACCGATGCTTCAGGTCGTACCCTGACCGGCCAGACTGCTGAAGCGTTCTGGAACTCGGTTCGTCATGGCGACTTGCTATCTATCGGCTTTAACTGTGCCTTGGGTGCAGATGCGATGCGTCCGCACGTTAAAACCGTTGCAGATGTGGCCAATACCTTTATTTCAGCA
>JASLIY010000268.1 GCA_030152675.1 Acinetobacter sp. | reverse complement strand
GACGCGATGTTTGTCTGTGTCTTGGCCTTGGTTGAACACGCAGATGATCCGCTGCCTAAAATCTTTCAAGGCACTTGGTCCGGTGAATTACTTGACGCGCCACGTGGTGAGCATGGCTTTGGCTACGATCCCCTGTTTTGGTTACCTGAATTGGGCTTAAGTAGCGCCGAACTCAGCAAAGTTGAGAAAAATAAAATCAGCCATCGTGGACAAGCGATGAAATTATTCAGTGACAGTTTAAGCGCATCTTAATTGCGCTTAGGCTGCTACTTTAAATGACAGTGCTGATCATCCGTGCTGTCATTTAAAGCACAAACTGCAATATCACACCGTAAATCAAGATGATCACAACACTGACCATCGTCCCTGCCGCAATGTATTTGGCTGAGCTTCCTGTGCCCTGATAATGAGTTTCCAAGGCCACGATATTGGCCGCTGGAGGTAGGCAAAACAATAAAAATAAGACTGGGATCGCATGCGGCAAGTGAGGTATTGGAAAGAACGCGTAGACCATGCCACAGATCACCGCTCCGCACAGCATTTTCAATACTGCAATTCGAGCACTCACCCAAAGATCATGCAATGCCACACGTGTATGCCGCAACCACATGCCAAGTACACACATCCCAGTAAAACTCATGCCCCACTTTGAGCCGCTATATAACAGATCAATCCACTGTTGATGGGGGAAATCTTGTAAGCCAATCCAACGCAATAGTGCTGCGATGAACAAGGCCAACACTGGAGGAGACTGAATGACTTTGCTCAATATCGAGCGGAAAGATTGTGCCTCAGCACTGACCGCCGTTACGGCCCAGACATTGCCAAACAATGATCCCCCGATATACAACGCAATCATCGGCGCACTGACCTCTGGCCCAAACAAGGCGATTGCAATCGGAAACCCAAGCCACGCAATGTTGGTATAACTAAAACAAAGTGCTTGTAGACGGTCTTTGAATAAAACGTAGTATGTAGCGAACAACAACACAGCGGAGCCCAAGCTGAGCAGCATCAAGCTCAAACTCCCTTCACGGTAAAACACCACGTTATAAATAATGACGATCGGTATAAAAATCCGGGCAAGCACTGAAGATAACAACGTTTTTATAGATGATGCAGGTGCAGTACTCGCAAGAATGAGCCCGCAAACAAATGAAAACAATGGGAATAATAAAGTCACCAGACAGATTCCAAAGTTTGAGTACGGCTAAATACTAGCATGCAGATTTATCGATCAGCTACTAGAGATTGAAATGGATCACATTTTTACCAATCTGTCTCTTAATTGAAATATTACTGTCACCGCGATGTCACTTAGAACTGTTCAGATAGCTACAACAATCAAGGAGTTAAAAACATGGCTGGATTATCAATTTGGCACGTACTGATCTTTGCAATCGTGGTGATTTTACTTTTCGGTACATCAAAACTCAAAAATCTGGGCAAAGATGTTGGCGGTGCCGTCAAAGATTTTAAAAAATCAATCAAAGAAGACGAACATACTACGGCGAGTTTGAATGAGCCGCTGACTCTAGAACATGAAAAAAATAACACTGAAGCTAACTCCTCAGTGAAACACTGAGCGAGGAGACAACGGTATGCTCGATGTAGGATTTTCTGAACTTTTCGTCTTCGGCATCATTGCACTTTTGGTATTGGGGCCTGAAAAACTACCTGAGGCTGCCCGTTTTGCAGCACGCTGCTATAGCAAATTTAAAACCTTGATCAGCAATGTGCAAAACGACATCGATCGTGAATTACGTCTTTCCGAACTGCGTGAGCAGATGAACGCCGAAATGCAGCGCATCCAAGCCTTAGAACAAAAAATGCAGGCACAAATGCAAGAACTACAACAACAAACCACACAAGCTGCAGGACAACAACAGCAACATGCAGCCACGGATAACAATAAATCCTCTTTTATTTATCACTATCAACCAACACCCGTAGCGCTACTTTTGAACAAAAATGCTTGGAATAACAACGCACAGTTGCAGCAAGCGCATACTCATTCCACCCAAGTAATGAGCCCTAGTAACATAAGTCCTGCCCTCACCGATGAACCGCCTCAGCAGATCAGTTCGAGCAGTGAAGATCAACCACATGATCACAGTGCCAGTCATGTTGAGTCTCAGCATGAAGAGCAAAAAGTAGCACACTACAAGGTGGCGGTATGAGCGATATCTTAAGTCCAGAACTGCGTAAATCGAATCCGCATGATGAACAAGCCTCGCTTGAAACTATGCCGATCACTACACACTTAATGGTACTCCGCCAGTATCTCTTTAAGATCGTAGGCGTATTATTGTTATTTTTTTTCTGCTTACTGCCTTTTGCCAACAAGACTTACTCGACCTTGTCTGAGCCGCTGCGCGCTCAGCTTCCGGCGAATTCGACCATGATTGCGACAGATGTCACAGCAACATTTATGGCGCCATTTAAACTAAATTTTTTTATTGCGATCATGTTGGCAATGCCATTTATCATTTATCAGCTGTGGGCTTTTATCAAACCTGCGTTGTATCAAAAAGAAAAAAATCTGGCCTTTCCGCTGTTATTTGGCAGCATCCTGTTGTTTTATGCCGGTATTGCCTTTGCTTACTTTATTGCACTTCCCTCGATATTGAACTTCTTTATCAGCGTTTCTCCAGATACCGTGGCACCGATGACCGATATCAATAGCTATCTGGCGTTCTGTTTAAAGCTGTTTCTGGTCTTTGGCCTAACCTTCGAAATTCCGATCATTACCTTGGTCTTTATCTTGGCTGGATTGGTCAGCACCCAAACCTTGGCAGAGAAACGTCGCTTTATCATCGTCGGCTGCTTCTTTATCGCGATGTTTGCAACACCGCCAGATGCGATCTCCATGATCATGCTCGCAGTTCCGATGTGGATGCTGTTTGAAATTGGACTGTTGCTGGGCAAATTGATTGAAAAGAGAAAAGTCGAGCCAGCTTAAGCCCTAGATCTCGATATGATCTGAGAAACAAATATTGTGTGTTTCAAGATGCCCAGCATGTTCACCTTGCTGGGTTTTTTCTGTCCAATGGATCTGATCATCACGAATACGCAGAAAGTTGGAACAGCGCGTGCCGTAGTTTGGACTCTCGATATAGGTCGATGACAATAACTGTTCAAATTCAACGGAAATACCGGTCTGGGGGAGATCCTCTGGCAGTACCTGACGTTGATCTTCTAAAATATCCCAAACCACCGCATCCAACGCCTCATCCGGACGTTGCTGCTGTGCCAGCGGCAAAAGCTCTTGGGTAAAGCGCTGACGTAAATGCTGAGTTTTGGCCCAATGCTCGGAAAGCAGACCATTGGAGACCACATAGACGCCGTGTGATAACACTTGCGGTGCTTCACCACGATTGCTCATGTATACCGCTTGTTTAAGATCACCGATAAATAAATTAAAACCCGCATAATCACACTGCTGCTGTTCCAAGTCTTGGGCAAATCGAATCGGGGTCTGGGTAGACTCGAGATATTTCTGAATCAACGCGCCACGTGAGGTCGGATAGTCTCGACGATCCTGACCATCTCTGAAATTCGTCACAATCGCCCAACGTCCCTGCGCGGTCACCCCCATCCAAGTCCCTCCCGACTGTAGGTCTTGACCTGCAATAATCGGGCTATTCGGCCAAGCATTCAACATTGACGTCGGACGTTGATAGAATTCATCACGATTGGAAATCAAACATAAGGGCTGCTGATCTAAGAGCTGCCATGCAAATGCCACGATACACATAGATCTTACTCGCTAATATTACACATTGAATGTACAACATTTTTGCCTAGATTCAGCTAAAATCTGTGCAAAATATCGAATCAAGGAGCAGCAATGCTGAGCTACCCGAATATTGATCCCGTAGCATTGTCGCTAGGGCCAATCAA
>JASLIY010000259.1 GCA_030152675.1 Acinetobacter sp. | reverse complement strand
ATTCAAATTGATATTTTTCTAGACGTTTTAGTTCATCAGCCTTGATCTCGGCCGAGGGTTTAATAAACACAAACCTTAAAACTTGCTCTATTTTCTGCCCGTTAATTTCAAATGACATTTTCTCTAAGCTTTTCGCCTGAGATGGATCAATTGCATTGACAGTGGTAAAGGCAAGATGCTTTGTATCAAGATGATTGAAAAAATCATGAAACAAGGTTTTTTTTGTTTGCGCTGTTGGTTCAATTAAATAACTATATTTTTGGCCTGCCATCGCAATTGCATATTCATGATTTTTTATCGCAGTTGCGGGGATACCGTAGCTGATAGTTTCATCGCTAAAAACTATTTTTGTTTCTGTTTTTGTAGATTTTAAAGGCTTTGCACCGGACATATTTTCGAGTAACTGGGTGGCACAACCATTCATAAACACAGCGCAGGCCACCATCAAACTGGATTTAACCAGCTTATTATTTTTCATAATTTAATTCTCTCTTATAATTAATTTTAACTTACTGTTCATCCTTATATTTAATCAATACTTGATGCGCAGGATGCCCTACAGGGGTGAGTTCGATCAAGCGCTCCACAGCGTCGATCGCTTCAGGACAATAGGCCAAATGCTTAAGTAAGACATCGACTTCGTTGGCCTTAAAAATCGCCTCACTGAGGCGAGATTCTAAACAGTCGCGCCATGCACACAAGAATGGGCTGTCTGTTTTGGCCAAGAATACCCCACGACATAGCTTCAGCGCAAACTCAGTATAGCCAGCATCAAGTGCCTGCTCTGCTTGTAAAAAATCCGCATCTAGTGTGGCCAACAAACGATAAGGTCTTGATCCCAATAGACCACCGAGCACATCACGTAACTGTGACATTTCCGCTTTCAACGTCCCCATGCTGACTTTGCGCTCACCATATAGCGCTTGGTGTAAATTTTCCAAATTCATGCCCTGCGGACACAAGGCTAAAATGGTCAGGATCTCGATCTGACGTGGGGTCAGCACCAAGACTTTGCCATTAAACAGCACCTGCGGCACCGTAAAAGCACGGATATAAAGATGGTGTTGTTGGTAGTCCATCACTGCCGACTGAATGATCGCAGCACAGCGCTCAGCAGCAAGCATGCCCAAGCTATTGTGGTTATTCCATGTGGTTGAGAGATCGATCACTCCAAGAACTTGTTTAGAATAAGGATCAATAATCGGCGCGGCATAACAGACCCAATCATGGATCGACGACATAATATGTTCGTTAGAAAAAACACAACTCGACTGCTGGGTTTTTAGTGACAGCGCTAAGGCATTGGTGCCGACCAAATCTTCACGCCACTGCCCGCCTTGCACAAAGTGAACCCGCTCTGCGGCCTGTTGCATTTTGCCACTGGCGGCGGACCAAATAATGGTACTGCCCACATCTCCAATCGCAACCACCATCGACGACTGCTGTGCGATATGTTTGAGCTCATCGGCACAACGCTCAAGTGCCATTTTCAACACATTGGGTTTTTGCTGTTGGGTAATAATCAACGGCGCGGCTTCCATACCCTCTGGAATATGCGCAAGTTTTGAACGCTGCCACGAACTTATAATACTTTGATTCAGTTGATCGGCATGCTGCTGCGACAGGCTACTGCTTTGGCGTAATAGCTCAATATCTTGCCGTTTTTGCATTAACTCATTTTGACTCAACATTATTCATATCCTTATGTCTTTTGTTGGCGTAAGTTGCTTGAGTTGAAGAGGTGTTGGCTTAAGTTTTAATTGCATCATCACAGAGAATGTCGTTCAGGATTTACCGAATATTGTGTTCAAGATCAAGTTATCTTATACCAAAGGGTAACATGCTTATAGCAAAAAGTTATAAACTTATCACTTTATTTTCAATCATATGTTTCAAACCCAACTTAAAAATAAGCTTGAACATTGAAGTAGATTTGAACAAAAAATCAGGGGCAATTGCCTACCTTTCTCCAACCTTTTTGTTATATGCTCAAATCACAATGTGATGAATGCTATGTTATGTTATTCATCGCGATATGATCTTAAACTTTGGTGAAAAAATAAGTAAAAGGATACTCTTATGCGTTACGTCGATCCAAATCAAGCTGGCTCAAAAGTCCAGTTCAAAGCCCAATATGAAAACTTCATTGGTGGTCAATGGGTAGCGCCAGTCAAAGGCGAATACTTTGACAATCTCTCCCCTGTTGATGGCAAAGTATTTACAAAAGTACCTCGCTCAAGTGCTGAAGACATCGAACTTGCACTTGATGCAGCGCATAAAGCAAAAGCGGCTTGGGGCCAAACCTCTCCAACCGAACGTTCAAACACACTGTTAAAAATCGCAGATCGTTTAGAAGCCAACCTAGAATTATTGGCTGTGGCTGAAACTTGGGATAACGGTAAACCGATCCGTGAAACCCTTGCTGCTGATATTCCATTGGCTGTCGATCATTTCCGTTATTTCGCAGGTTGTATCCGCGCTCAAGAAGGCGGCATCTCTGAAATCGATAAAGATACCATTGCTTATCATTTCCATGAGCCTTTGGGTGTGGTCGGTCAGATCATTCCTTGGAACTTCCCAATCTTGATGGCAGTTTGGAAATTGGCACCTGCATTGGCAGCCGGTAACTGTATCGTACTAAAACCTGCTGAACAAACCCCTGCAAGTATCTTGGTTCTTGTTGAATTGATTCAAGATCTTCTTCCAGCCGGCGTATTGAATATCGTCAATGGTTATGGTGTTGAAGTGGGTCGTCCACTGGCCACTAACCCACGTATTTCTAAAATTGCATTTACGGGTTCGACTCAAGTCGGCCAAATGATCATGCAATATGCGACTGAAAATATCATTCCAGTGACCTTAGAACTTGGTGGTAAATCTCCAAACATCTTCTTTGAAGACGTGATGGATCAAGATGATGACTATCTAGACAAAGCGCTAGAAGGTTTTGCGATGTTTGCACTGAACCAAGGTGAAATCTGCACATGCCCATCACGTGCATTGGTTCAAGAAAGCATTGCTGAACGTTTCTTGGAAAAAGCCATTGAGCGCGTAAAACGCATCCGTACAGGTCATCCATTGGATACCGATACCATGATCGGTGCACAAGCCTCACTTGAACAACAAGAGAAAATCTTGGGCTGCATCGAAACAGGTCGTGCCGAAGGTGCTGAGTTGTTAACGGGTGGTCATGGTCGTCAAGAAGTCGGCGAAGGGTTCTATATCGAACCAACCATCTTCA
>JASLIY010000211.1 GCA_030152675.1 Acinetobacter sp. | reverse complement strand
GCCAAAATCACCAAGATCGCCCCACAAACCTTACAAAAATTAGAACAAGAGGATGGTAATCCGACCTTACAATCAATTTTAAAATTACTTCATGCCTTTAATCTAAGTTTGGTGGTTAAACAAAAAACTTAATCCAGTGTATTTATCCATCATGCCTTGCTATACCGAAGGGTTCTCTTCTAATCTCGCGAGATCAGAAAAACTCTGTTTTAGAAATTCGATCAGCCACTGCTGTGCCAAACTATCCGTCTGCTTCTTATGCCAATATAAACTCACCTCAAATCTCGGTAATTCAAAAGCAAGATCAGATATATTCAGTGTCGGATGGCTCTGAAACGATGCAGCAATCCTCGCGGGAAGCGTGGTGATCATGTGATGATGTTCGACCATCTCGATGACCGTACTGAGCTGCGTCACCCGCAGTTTGATATTACGCTTCAAGCCCCGCGCTCGTAGATATATATCAATATGATTTGGCATGGTCGATATCACCGCATGCTGTTTCGATAAATACTGCTGCATATTGAGTTGAGGACGCATCGTGGAAGAACGCTGCGCCTGCTGAGATTGCATCGCAACATAATGCTCTTGAAATAAAACCAGTCGGCTTAAGCCTTTATTTACGATCTCTTGGTCATATATGGCGGCATCAACACGCCCCGTCAGCAACCAATCGGCGATTTTATGCGGATCTAGTGGAATAACTTCAATTGAAATACCGGTACGAATTGCCTCGAGTTGCGTCATTAAGATTGGAACAAAATAAATTGCGCCCAAATCAGTCATGGCAATTTTAAAGCAATGTTCACTATGACAGAGGTCAAAAACTTTTGCTTCACCGATTACCGTTTCGATTTCAAGTAAGGGTTTATTCAGCGCTTCATAGAGTTTAACCGCATAGAAAGTGGGAAGCATGCCCTGCTTGGTGCGCGTGAAGAGCGGGTCCTTAAATACATAGCGCAACCTTGCCAAACTATGGCTGACCGAGGGTTGGGTGATATTTAATTTTTTTGCAGCCATACTCACGCTTTGCGTATCAAAGATGGTAATAAACACCTTAACTAAGTTTAAATCAACCATCGCAAAGCATACTCATCCGCCCGTTCTGCTGATCATAATTTTAATGCTGCAGTGTGGGTTTCTTTTTTGTATCTATCTTGAAAACAAGCCGGTAGTTATTGGCATGTTGTTGAATTAATCTAAAATCAGACCGATTATCTCGCCCCCTGATCTATCCTACTCACATAAGTAGATGCTCAATGTCTAAACAGCGGCATTTATGACACTTCATGCCCAATATATCGGCATCAATATTCAAGAAAAACGGGTGCTTTAATTTAAAACCTGACACAACACAGATTGATTGAGCATGCGTCACAATCCGGCCTGATATGGGCCAGATTGATATTGAATTATATATTTTGTTGATTTGAATGCAGCTGAGCCACATTTTATATTGAAACAAAGTGCGATGACGTCTATGCGGACTCGGTTCGCGATTGCGATTGCTCGAACATCGACGAGACCACAGCTCTAGCGCTATTTAAACATTGCTCAATACAAGATGAAAAAAGTGAATACAACAATAGTCACTAGGCGCCTAGCGCATTATCAACCACGATCAAGCCTTGCAGCGCACTAGATTTAAATCCGCAACATGATTTAAAGGAAGCACGTCATGCAAACGATTCATGTGGTTTCTATTCTCGATCGAGCGCCTTTGAATAAACATCATCTGCTGTTGGTATTTTGGTGCTCGGTGATTATGTTATTCGATGGCTACGATATGGTGATCTATGGCTCTTTATTACCGCATCTGATGAATGATTGGCAACTCTCACCAGAACGTGCCGGTGTATTGGGATCTGCCTCACTGATTGGGATGATGGTCGGTGCGATGAGTTTTACCATTGCCGCAGATCAACTGGGACGTAAAAAGATTATATTGCTCTGTACCACGGTATTTAGCCTTGCAGTAATACTCAATAGTTTTGCCAATAATCCAACCAGCTTCTTTGTACTGCGCTTTTTCACTGGTATGGGATTGGGCGGCGCGGTGCCTATTATGGGGACGATTATTAAAGAAATGGCTCCTTCAACGCATCGAAATCGTCTGATTAACTTTATGTTGGCCATGTATGGGGTGGGTGCGATTTTATCCGGCTTGGCTGGTTTGTTTTTAATTCCTGCATTTGGTTGGCAGTCTGTCTTTGTCTTGGCTGGCCTCTCGATTTTTCTGCTGCCATTACTTTATAAAACTTTCCCTGAATCTGTGAGTTTTTTAATTCAAACCCAGCAACAACAAAAAGTGGTGCAGTCTCTGAGAAAGCTCAATCCTTTTCATCAACACCAAGCGGATATGGTCTACGTGAATGAAGTCGCGAGCCCTGATCAAAAAACCTCATTACTCAGTTTATTTCGTGATGGCCGCGGCTTTAAAACCCTGCTGATTTGGCTGAGCTTCGCAATGCTGATGCTCATGGTTTATGGCGTGAATACTTGGCTGCCCAAACTGATGAATGTCGGTGGATATACGCTGGGGTCGAGTATTACTTTTTTAGTGGTGCTGAATATTGGCAATATCTTTGGCACCATGCTGTTCGGTGCGCTGGCAGATAAATGGAGTGCAAAACCAACTTTAATCTTTGGTTTTTTAGTTTGCGCTGTGTCGATTTCTTCACTTGGTTTTCATCCACCGACCTTGCTGTTATACCTGCTGCTGATTCTGGCTGGTGGTGTGATGTTTGGTAGTTTATCTGTGGTTCATGCCTTGGCAGCAGACTTTTATCCAACTCAGATTCGCTCAACTGGGGTGGGTTTTGCTGCGGCGATTGGACGTTTTGGCGCAATCGCAGGCCCGTTATTCGGCGGTAGTTTATTGGCAATGCAATTGCCATTTGAATACAACTTTATTGTCTTTGCGATACCGGGACTGATTGGTGCGATGGCGATGAGTTTTTTCATCCCAAAAAATAAATCACCCAACAGTGCCCAATTAAAAAGTTAATACGTTAATACCGGTTAAAGTACAGTCGAAAGCGCTCAAACGCCCTCGACTGTACTGACCTCGATTAAGGTTGGTGTGCTTGAATCAAGCGCATGCTTAAAGATTTCTATAAATGCCGCATCTGATTGGGGATGGTGGGCTTCAACCCCATAACCTTGTGCCAACTGAACAAAGTCAATATTGGGGATCTCGATCCCCGGAACATCCTCAGCTTTTAAAACACCGGCAAACCATTGCAGTGCGCCA
>JASLIY010000160.1 GCA_030152675.1 Acinetobacter sp. | reverse complement strand
CTTAAATCGGTTGGGGTGAAGTTGCCGAGTGTTGCGTGCTTGCACCGTGATTTAAGGCGCAATAAACCCAGCAGCGACATTGATCGCGATCGCTAAGATGGTGGTGTTAAAGCCATAGGCCAACAGGATGTGCAAGGTATTCAGTTTGCGCATGGCCTTGGAGCTGATCGAGACATCTGCCGTTTGTGCAGATGTGCCGATCACATAACTAAAATAAATAAAGTCAGGATAGGTCGGATGTTGGGTTTTTGGAAACTCGAGACCGCCCTCAAGTCCTTTGGCATCCGCGAGATAATAGTCATGCGCATAATGAATCGCAAAGATACTGTGCATCAAGAACCATGCTGAAATGATGGTCAGGATCGACAATGCCAAGTGACCTGCTTTGAGCCAAGCGGCATCGGGTAAATGCGCTAATTCAATCACAATGGCGATAAAACACATCACTAAAGACAAAAACACCCAGGATAAAATCACCCACTTGCTGGCATCTTGTTGCTGCGCATGTTTTAGGATCTGATGGTGATCGATATTCCACAGCGCGCTAAGACTCAGGCCGATATAACTCAGAACGGCGATATTCCAACTCAATAACAGATTGCTCGACCATTGCCAGTCGTTGAGCAGGTGCAGACTCGCATCAATCAACCCCATCCCAACAAAGGCGTACACAAAGCGTCTGCGATATTGCAGCATGTTTTTGAAACGATGAAAGCTTGGGAGGAACATCGCTGACCCCTGATTGAATGAGAGCCATCCCAAGAGCAGAGAACCACACTCGCACCAGCTCAGCCTTGGGTGTGGGCAGATACCGCAGCGCTGCTTTTTTTGTTGGGCATTGGCATTAATAGATAGTAGCTATTGTAGAGCATAAAATAAGTATTGGCATAAAGCGCTTAAATTTCAGATTCTTTGATGGCTTATGAATATATACGTTTTTTAGGGATTGCTGAGAATCATACACGGAGCGTCGTTCGTACATCGCAAAGATCTATATTCTGCAGTTCCTATTCATGATCGTCTTGAGCATGGAGTCTCTCTATCGCGTAGCGCTTGTATGCGCTGTACACCTCACGTGATCACTACGCGTTGACGATCAAAAACGTTTTTCTTCAATTTTACAGTTCAAGGAAACGTTGATGTCCAATTCCGCTGTCGTTCCATCCGTCGCCGCCGCACTGCAACAGGCTGAGCGCACTCTTCAGGCGATCGCACCCGTGCGTCCACAGTTGGGTGGGGAAAGTGCCGATGTCGATATCGCTTATGCTGTTCAAGATTTCAATACCGCGGTTGCCTTAGAACAGGGTCGCCGTTTGGTGGGCCGTAAAATCGGCTTAACCTCAAAAGTGGTTCAAGCTCAATTGGGCGTCGATCAACCTGACTTCGGCATGTTGTTTGCCGACATGGCCTATGGCGATGGTGAGGTGATTGATATCACTGCTTTTTTACAGCCTAAAGTCGAGGCAGAAATCGCCTTGGTATTAAAGCAGGATTTGACCGCAAGCCAACACAGCTATGCCGACATTATTAGCGCGACAGCATATGCACTGCCTGCGATTGAGATCGTCGATAGCCGTATTGAAAACTGGAAAATTTCCATCGTCGATACGGTTGCGGATAACGCCTCTTCTGCGGCCTTTGTCTTGGGTTCACGTCCAGTTGCACTCGAACACTTGGACTTGGTCAACTGCACGATGCAGATGAGCAATGCCGGCCAAGTGGTTTCTGAAGGCAAGGGCGCCGCGTGTCTCGGCAATCCTTTAAATGCCGCAGTGTGGCTCGCCGATGAAATGGTACGTCGCGGCCGTCCTTTGTTGGCGGGTGACATCGTATTAACAGGCGCATTGGGGCCGATGGTGGTGGCCAAAGCGGGCGACGATTTTACAGTTGAGATCGACGGTTTTGGCACAGTGTCAGCAAAATTTGCGGCCAGCGAAGCTTGAGTCGTAGAGGGGAACAACATGAAGAAGATTAAATGCGCATTGATTGGACCGGGTAATATCGGAACGGATTTGCTGTATAAATTACAACGCAGTGAGCTGCTTGAGCCGGTTTGGATGGTCGGAATCGATCCACAGTCTGAGGGGTTGATTCGTGCCGCCAAGATGGGGCTCAAAACCACAGCAGACGGGGTAGATGGCTTGTTGCCACATATCTTGGAAGATGAGATCCAGATTGCATTCGATGCAACCTCTGCCTATGTCCATGCTGAGAACAGCCGTAAGTTAAATGAACTCGGTGTGTTGATGATCGACTTAACACCTGCTGCGATTGGCCCGTTCTGTGTGCCGCCAGTGAATTTGGATGCCTTATTGGCAGCTGAAAACAGTCCGCAAAACGTCAATATGGTGACCTGTGGTGGACAAGCCACGATTCCAATGGTGGCTGCGATCTCTCAAGTACAAGCCGTGGACTACGCTGAAATTATTGCGACGGTTTCAACCAAATCTGTAGGGCCAGGAACGCGTAAAAATATTGATGAATTTACCCGTACCACCGCTGGCGCGATTGAGAAAATCGGCGGCGCCAAACAAGGCAAGGCGATTATTATCGTCAATCCTGCTGAGCCACCGTTGATGATGCGCGATACCGTGCATTGCTTACTCGAGGCTGAACCTGATCAGGCTGCACAGGACGCGATTCGTGCATCTATTCAGGCCATGATTGCAGAAGTACAAAAATATGTGCCGGGTTATACCTTGGTCAATGGTCCGGTATTTGATGGCAAACGCGTTTCAGTATTTCTCGAAGTTCAAGGCTTGGGTGATTTCTTGCCAGTTTATGCCGGCAACCTCGATATCATGACCGCTGCGGCGGCGAGAACAGCTGAAATGTTTGCAGCACGTTTATTGGCACCCACAGCGGTTTAAGGAGCATCCGAATGTCTAAGATTATTGTTCATGATATGACTTTACGTGATGGCATGCATCCGCAGCGCCATCAAACCAGCATCGAGCAAATGATTGCAATCTCCACGGCACTCGATGCTGCGGGCGTTCCCTTGATCGAAGTCACACATGGTGACGGTCTCGGTGGTTCATCGGTGAACTATGGTTTTGCTGCGGCGACCGATGAGCAGTATTTGACTGCTGTGGTTCCACGCATGAAGCAGGCCAAAGTATCTGCCTTGTTGATCCCTGGGATTGGTACGGTTGATCATTTGAAAATGGCACATGAGATTGGGGTATCGACCATTCGTGTGGCAACGCATTGTACTGAAGCAGACGTATCTGAACAGCACATTACTGCAGCGCGTAAATTGGATATGGATACGGTGGGTTTCTTGATGTTGGCGCATATGGCCAGCCCAGAAAAACTCCTTGAAGAAGCCAAGAAAATGGTCAGCTACGGTGCGAACTGTATTTATGTCACCGATTCTGCAGGTTATATGCTGCCGAATGATGTGACTGCGCGGATCGGTCTGTTGCGTCAGCATTTGGATGCCAAGATTGAAATTGGTTTCCATGGTCATCATAACTTGGGCATGGGCGTTGCCAATACGGTTGCAGCCGTAGATGCGGGCGCGATCCGAGTTGACTTGGCTGCAGCAGGTCTCGGTGCGGGTGCGGGGAATACACCACTCGAACTGTTTATCGCCGTGGCGAATCGTATGGGCTTGGAAACTGGGGTTGATCTGTTCCAAGTGCAAGATATTGCTGAAGACTTGGTGATCCCAATGATGTTGAATCCGATCCGTGCTGATCGTGATGCTGCGACCTTGGGCTATGCTGGGGTGTATTCATCTTTCTTGTTATTTGCCAAACGCGCAGAAGCTCAATATGGCGTGCCAGCGCGTGAGATCCTGATGGAACTTGGGCGTCGTGGTACTGTCGGCGGTCAGGAAGATATGATCGAAGATTTGGCTTTGACCATGGCCAAAGCCAAACAAGCTGCGGCAGTTTAAGCGCAGGTCATTGATGTTTTTAATCGTTGGTTGCTAGCGTTTAGCAGCGCGATTGTTTTTTGTCTTTTCGACTTTGCACTCATCAGTACTGCTGGTGAGTGTTTTTTTTGTTTTTAAAACCGAGGCGCTACGACCTTGGATTGATATTAAACTCAGATGCAACAAGGTAATATAAGTATTAATGCATTCTCCCATCTGCATCAGTCATATAAAAATTAGATCGCAGCTGTGCTGATTTGAATAACTCCCAGTATATGTATATTGATATATAACAATATATTTTTTTGATGTGGTTAAATTAAGGTCAATCGCACCTTAGTCTAACTACTGCTTGAATTTACATAATGTAACTATTCCTTGTATGTTAAGACAAAGGAAAGTCGACATGGTTCAAGCAAATCAAGACACCAAAAACACGTCGAAGATCACGGTATTTTTATGCTTTGTCATCGCTGTGATTGAAGGGGTCGATCTACAGGCGGCAGGTATTGCAGCCTCAGGATTGAAGCAATATTTTTCGCTGAGTCCTGAACAACTGGGGGTGTTTTTTAGCGCAGGCATTTTTGGATTGTTACCCGGGACTTTATTTGGCGGACGCTATGCCGATAAAGTCGGGCGTAAAAAAGTCCTGATCTGGTCTGTGGCTATTTTTGCTGTCTTTACCTTGATGACCGTCTGGGTAAACTCTTTTTATAGCTTACTCGCAGTGCGCTTTTTAGCGGGTGTGGGGATGGGCGCAGCATTACCGAATTTAATTACTTTGGCTTCCGAGGCGACCAGTGCTGAAAATCGCGGTCGTGCCGTGGGGCTGATGTATTGTGGTTTACCGGTTGGGGCATTAATTCTGTCTTTTTGGGCAGCTTATGATGCCAGCGGTGATTGGAAAACGATTTTTTATTTGGGGGGCATTTTACCGTTATTGGTGATCCCATTGATGATTTATGCCTTGCCTGAATCAAAAGAATTTATCCAATCCATGAAAAGCAAAGTGGATACACAGCGTCCTGAAGGGGGTTTTAAAGTCATCTTCAATGCGCAATATCTAGGTCGAACCGTGCTGTTGTGGGTGAGTTACTTTTTCACCTTGATGGTGGTTTACATCATGTTGAGCTGGTTACCTTCTCTGTTTATGGAGCTGGGTTTCAGTCGACAGCAGGGCAGTATGGCGCAAGTGTTCTTTATGATCGGGGCTTTCTTCGGCACCATCGTCTTGGGCATTTTAATCGACCGTTGGAACAAAGTTGTGGTGATCGGCATCATGTACTTGGGGATTTTAGCCGGTTTACTCAGTTTAAATGCAGCCACCAGTTTAAATACCATTTATATGGCAGCCGCATTAACTGGGACATTTACCATCGGTGGGCAAGGGGTGTTATATGCCTACGGTAGTTTTGTTTATCCCACGCATCTTCGCGGAACAGGTGTCGGTGCAGCGTCTGCGATTGGACGTGTGGGGGCGATGTTAGGGCCAGCCATAGCAGGCGTGATCATCGCATCCGGTGCAGGTGCATCGGGAGTATTTACTGCCGCGATCCCGGGGATTGTATTGTCCGCCGTGATCATGATGTGGTTGTCGCGGAAACTTGAACAGCCACAGACGCAAGCCAGTGTAACGAATCCAGTGACGTCATCGTCTTAAACTTCATTCGTGATCAACGTGAATAAGTTACCTCTCATCGAGGGGTGGCTTTTTTATCGTTATTTCAATCAGGGGTGTTTGATTTCGGTCAAACGACCCTGTACACCAGCCAGCACTCAATCGTGAGATGGAGTTCACAAAGATTTTGCACAGGCACGGATGTATGTGCAGTCAAGAGAAGGTTTAACATGCTTGCTTTAAGACATTTAAAGTATTTTATGAGTATCAGTGAAGAGCAGAGTTTTGTTTCTGCTGCCAAGAAACTGCATACGGTACAGTCTTCACTCAGCCAACAAATGAAAGATTTAGAAGACTACCTTGGGGTCGATCTGTTTAAACGCGGCGGACGGGTATTTAAACTGACCACCGCCGGTGAGGTATTTTTGCAAGAGGCCAAAAAAACCTTAATCGAGGCAGAAAAAGCCAGAAACTATGCCAAAAAACTCAATGCCAAATATGCCACAGTCAAAATTGGGGTCTTGATCGGGGTTGAAGTGAAAATCCCGAGCATTATCCTCGATGCCATCAAAGACCAAGCCGCCAGTGTTAAAGTCGAACTGATCAGTGAAAATGGCCCTGCCTTATTGCAACAGTTAGAAAGGGGCGAGATTGATCTGGCCTTTACCCGTAACAATATTAAAACCGATGAAATCGAGAGCGTTGAATGCTTGGAGGAAGATTTACTGCTGGTGCTGCCACAACATCACCCATTGAATAAATTTTCACAACTGCCGCTGAAAGAACTGAATGGTGTGGATTTTATTTTACCGGCAGAAAGTCATGCGCCTGAACTTAGAGCGCTGATCTTGAGTATCTTTGAGAAAAATAATATTAAACCTAATATTGTGATGGAGTCAGAAAATGCCTTTGTCACCATGAGCTATGTCAATATGGGCATGGGCGTGACGCTTTTACCCGACTTTATTCAGGGCATTGCGACCAGCAATACCGTGATTAAACGCTTTACCAATATTCAGCCCAAAATCAAATTGTATTTAAACTACAAAAATAGCAAAAACACGGTTTCCTTAGATAATCTCATTGAAAACTTTAAAAAGATGAAAACCCAACCACCGCGTTAAAATAAATTCATTTCACTTTCGTCTAAAGTCGATAATATTTTAAATACTGCATTTATTTTATCTTATTTAAATAATGATCGAATCAATACATAAAGGCCTCATCAAAATGATGAAGCCATTATGTGTTGATGCTAGATCAATATATTCAGCGTATATATGAGTCGCAGAGACGGTTATTTAAATGTCCAC